>PUOZ01000375.1 GCA_003553165.1 Thioalkalivibrio sp. | reverse complement strand
TCTTCGATCTGCCGCGCTATGCGCCGGGACGGAGCACCGGGGAGATCAACGCGATCGGCGTAACCGAGTACTACGGACTCACGCGCATCGATGCCCATTCGGCCTGGTATGTGATCGGCTCCGACGTGCTGGGCCCGATGGGCCACGAACTGGTTCCACTGGAAACCAGGGCCGACGCAGAGGAGTTCATGGAAGATCATCAGGGCAGCCGCATCCTGCGGTTCGGCGAGGTCACGCCAGAGCTGCTGGAGCGATTGGATGCCGGCCAGGTCCGCTAAGGAAACGCTGAGCAATGTCCTTCGACAGGCTCAGGAAGAACGGCAAAGGGATGATTCCGTTCGTGGTGAGCTTGTCGAACCATGAACGGAATCGATTCATTCAGCGCTTCCCTTGGCGATCAGCCCTCGATCGCGTGCTTCTTCAGCCGGTACAGCAGGGTATTGCGGCTCAAGCCGAGCAGCCGGGCGGCCCTGGCCTTGCAGCCCCGGGTCCGCTCCATCGCCTGGCGGAGCAGGTCGTGTTCCAGCGCCTCGAACTCGAGGCCTTCCGCGGGCAGCTGCACCAGGCTCCCGGTCTCGGCGGAGAGCGTTTGACGCGCCCCGCTCCCGTGCCGAAGCCCCAGGTTTTCCGGCCCGAGCATCTGGCCCGGGAGCAGCAGTGCGAGGCGTTCACAGAGGTGCCGTAGCTCCCGCACGTTGCCAAGCCAGGGATGGGCAAGCAGCGCACGCCGAGCGGACCGGCTCAGGCGCGGCGCCGGCGCCTGGTGCGTCCGGGCGAATTCGGCCAGGAAGTGTTCGGCGAGCAGCAGCACGTCGTTGCCGCGCAGGCGCAACGGCGGCAGTTCCAGCGGCACCACGTGCAGCCGGTAGAACAGATCGCGGCGGAAGGATCCCTGGTCGCAGGCCGCGTGCAGGTCGCGGTGGGTCGCCGCCAGCACCCGCACGTCCGCTCGTCGGGCGCGGGGATCCCCGAGGGCCTGGCGTTCGCCATGCTCGAGAAAACGCAACAGCTTTGGCTGCAGAGCCAGCGGCAGGTCGCCGATCTCATCGAGAAACAGGGTTCCACCCTCCGCCGCGCCCACGAATCCGGGGTGGTCCCGGTCCGCCCCGGTGAACGCACCGCGTCGGTGCCCGAAGAGTTCCGACTCCGCGAGTTCCGCAGGAAGCGCTCCGCAGTTCACCGCAACGAAGGGCCGACCGGAGCGCGGACTCAGCCGGTGCAGCATCCGTGCGAGTTCCTCCTTTCCGGTGCCGCTCTCGCCGAGGATCAGCACGGGGCAATCAGCCTTCGCGACCAGCTGGGCGGCGCGCAGCACCGCCTCCAGTTCCGGGGAGTGGCCGAGGATGGTTTCGGTGCGCATCACAGCTGCCATCGCGTCTTCTGTGGCCCTTCAGTCTAGCAAAATCCGGCCTCCGGCGGACCTGTCGGCGGGATGACCCGTAGCGCCCGCGCACCCGGCGCACCAAAAAAAGGGCCCCGCAAGCGGGGCCCTCTCGCTCCACCCGGCCCGAGGCCGGGTGGACACGCGCGTCGTCTGGACTTACTGGGCGCGCTTGCGGACGTCGGTGGTGACTTCCACGCGGCGGTTCAGCTCACGACCGGCACGGGTCGCGTTGTCGGCGGTCGGGCGCTCTTCGCCATAACCGACCATACGGATGGCGTCGGGACGGACGCCCTGGCCAACGAGATAGTCGACCACGCTCTGGGCGCGCCGCTCGGACAGGCCCTGGTTGTAGGCCGCCGGGCCAATGGAGCAGGTATGGCCTTCCACCAACACCGAGGTATAGGTGACGTCAGCCGATGTCAGCGTGGAGGCGAGTCCACGCAGCGTCTCACGACCCTGCGGACGCAGCGTGGCACTGTCGAAGTCGAACAGCGTCTCGGCGCTCAGCGTGGTGGTGGTGAACTGGGGAGCCGGGGCAGGCGGCGGCGGCGCGGGAGCAGGCGTGGGGGCTGCGACAGGCTGGATGTAGCCCGAGCAATGCTCGTGCACGACGCCCTCGGGGCTCCACTGGCTGGTGCGCAGGCAGTCACCCGCACTCATCACAGCGGCACCCGCGGAGTCGGTGACGTTGGCAGGCGGAGCGGCGCTGACGGAGGCCATACCGCCGAGGGCCAGGGCGGCGGCAGAGAGCGCCAGGATATTCTTGATCAGTTTGCTATGCATTTTTTCAGTCTCCTCAGAAGTAAACCGGATAACCCGGAAAATGACCCAACTGCACTGCGCCTTCCACGGGTCGAACCAAACACGGAAGCCAATTCGGATAGATATCCGCAACACCTTGATATTGGCACAACCGTAAAGGTTTTGCATCCCTTTCTGAAAAAAATGTGTCCATATGGCAACGCGTGTAACATATTTGAGACAACGCGTTCAGAAGGCCGGCGCTCAGAAACGAGGAGGCCCCACATCGCGGGGCCTCCTGGTGCAGATGGGACATCCGCAGGGGCTTACATCATGCCCATGCCACCCATTCCGCCCATGCCGCCCATGTCATCCATGCCGGCGCCGGCGTTACCCTTGTCATCCTTCTTCGGCGTCTCCGCCACCATGGCCTCGGTGGTGATGATCAGGCTGGCCACGGAGGCCGCGTTCTGCAGCGCGGTCCGGGTCACCTTGGTCGGGTCGAGGATACCCATCTCGATCATGTCGCCGAATTCACCGGACGCAGCGTTGTAGCCGTAGTTGCCGGTGCCTTCCAGGACCTTGTTCAGTACGACCGACTGCTCTTCGCCGCAGTTGAACACGATCTGGCGCAGCGGCTCTTCCATCGCCCGGCGGGCGATGTTGATACCCATGGCCTGGTCGTGATTGTCGCTGGTCAGTTCGGCGATCGCCACGCGTGCGCGCAGCAGGGCCACACCACCGCCAGGCACCACGCCTTCTTCGACTGCAGCACGCGTCGCATGCAGGGCATCCTCGACACGCGCCTTCTTTTCCTTCATTTCGACTTCGGTGGCCGCACCGACCTTGATCACGGCAACACCGCCGGCGAGTTTGGCCACGCGCTCCTGCAACTTCTCCTTGTCGTAGTCGGAGGTCGCCTCCTCGATCTGCGCACGGATCTGGTCGACCCGCGCCTTGATGTCCCCGGCGTTACCGGCGCCATCGATGATCGTGGTGTTTTCCTTGGTGACCTGCACCTTCTTGGCGTGACCCAGATCTTCGATCGTGGCCTTCTCCAACGACAGACCCACTTCTTCGGAAATCACCTGACCGCCGGTCAGTACCGCGATGTCCTGCAGCATGGCCTTGCGGCGGTCACCAAAGCCCGGGGCCTTGACGGCCGCGACCTTGACGATGCCGCGCATCGTGTTCACGACCAGCGTCGCCAGGGCCTCGCCCTCGACGTCCTCGGCCACGATCAGCAGCGGCTTGCCAGCCTTGGCGACACCCTCCAGTACGGGGAGCAGGTCGCGGATGTTGGAGATCTTCTTGTCGTACAGCAGCACGAAGCAGTCCTCGAGTTCGGCGCTCATGCTCTGCTGGTTGTTGATGAAGTAGGGCGAGAGGTAGCCGCGATCGAACTGCATGCCCTCGACGACATCGAGCTCGTTGTCCAGCGAAGTGCCTTCCTCGACCGTGATCACGCCTTCCTTGCCGACCTTCTCCATCGCCCCGGCAATGATCTGGCCGATGGACTCGTCGGAGTTCGCGGAGATCGAGCCGACCTGCGCAACGGCCTTGCTGTCGGTGCAGGGCTTGGACAGCTTCTTCAGTTCCTCGACGGCGGCAATCACGGCGCGGTCGATGCCCCGCTTCAGATCCATCGGATTCATGCCGGCGGTGACCGCCTTCATGCCTTCGCGGACGATGGCCTGGGCCAGCACGGTCGCGGTGGTGGTGCCGTCACCGGCGGCGTCGGAGGTCTGGGACGAGACTTCCTTGACCAGCTGCGCGCCCATGTTCTCGAACTTGTCCTCCAGCTCGATCTCCTTGGCGACGGACACGCCGTCCTTGGTCACGAACGGGGACCCGAAAGCCTTGTCCAGGACCACGTTGCGGCCCTTGGGACCGAGGGTGACCTTGACCGCATTGGCAAGAACGTTGATACCGCGGACCATGCGGGTACGGGCATCGTTACCGAAACGAACTTCTTTCGCACTCATAGCAGAACTCTCTCCTGAACCGTTTTGATTGGGGTGACCGGACAGCGGGAGGGCCTCAGCCCTCGATGACCGCCATGATGTCGTCTTCGCGCATCACCAGGACGTCGTTGCCATCGACCTTCACCTCGGTTCCGGAGTACTTGCCGAAGAGGACCTTGTCGCCTGCCTTCACGTCCAGGGCGCGGATTTCGCCATTCTCGAGAATCTTCCCATTGCCGACGGCGATGACTTCGCCACGGATGGGCTTCTCGGCCGCGGAGTCGGGGATCACGATCCCGCCCGGCGACGTGCGTTCTTCTTCCATACGCTTCACGATGACGCGATCATGCAAAGGCCGCAGATTCATGGTGCGAACTCCTTATCCAGTAGTCTTGTTTAGGGGTTGAGAGGGATCCGGCAGGGGCGCTGTTAGCACCCGGCTCGAATGAGTGCTAATAATAGGATCAAAGCCGCGGCTGTCAAGGGGGCGGGCGATTGGATGCGCCAGAGCGGTTCGGATGCAACGCTGGCTCGGGGCATCCCCATCGCGACCGGAGGCCGCTCCCACGAACCCCCACCCCGTAACAGCGGCCTCCGGTCGCGATCCGCCGCTCGCACGGGCCCCGGGTCCCAGACCCATCGCGGCCAGAGGCCGCTCCTACGGCGCGATCCGCCCTTTTGGCCGGATTTCGGCTGTAGCGACACCAACCATGGAGTTCGCTGGATTCCGTTACCGGCGCAGGGACGGCGTCAGCGAGGCGGCTGGGGATTTCCGGGCGGCAGGCCGGCGGACAGGGGCGCTACTGGTCGTGCTTGTCCTGCAGGCGCTCGCTTTCACGCTTGCGGTACTCGCCTTCGATGGTTTCGCCCCGGGCCGCAGCCGAATC
>PUOZ01000308.1 GCA_003553165.1 Thioalkalivibrio sp. | reverse complement strand
TTCGGTCTGCTCCGCAAGCTGACGCAGCTGGTCGATCACCAGCGACAGCCGGGTTTCGGTCGCGAAGGCGCGTCGCTCGCTCAGGCCCTGGATAAACTGGATCGCGCGTACGGCGGAGGCGCTGAGTTCGTATTCCTCTTCGCTCGCACCCGGCTGGAACGAGCGCATCAGGTAGCCCGTGCGCAGCCAGTTGCCGAGATACGCCTCCGCCGTCTGGGGCAGGTCGATGCCCTGAGCGCGCAACTGTTCGAGATCCTGCCGCAGCCGCTCGAGCAGGATGGAACTGGGCAGTCGCCGTTCCTTGTCCAGCAGGTGGATCTGCAGCAGCCCCAGCGCGGCCGGGGCATGGTCCAGCGCCAGCAGCGCCCAGGCGGATTCCCGCCGCAGGCGCTGATTGACCAGGACTTGCTGCGCAGCCTTCATTCCAGCTTCCTTTGCAGATTCAGTAGCAGCACAGACTGTTCTGTCGTACCAATAACGACGGGGCCGTGGTGAATCCGTCGAAGGTCCATTGTGGCAGAAGCGTTTCGACAGTGTGTGCGACGCCCCACCAGGCTGGGAATACCCGGTCCGCCGCCGGCGTGAAGTGTGACTTCCGATCGTCCTGGTTGGGCGATCCGGCGACTGGGCGGTGATGCCGGAGGGCGCGCAGGCGTCAGGAACCCAGCGCCAACGGGGGCACGGCGAGCGGCGCCAGCAGGCCGATCGGCGCTGTGTTCGCTGTGGGCGGGACCCGGCTGGGACTCACCGAGTCTGTCAGGATCAATGCAGTGCGCCGCCGCCGTCACTGGACCCCGCTGGCTGTGGCAAGAGTGCTGCGAATCCTCCTGCGGACTCAGTGACGAGCCGGAAGCTCGGCTGGCCGAAGGTCTTCTTCCGCTTCGAGATGCCCTTCGGCTTCAACGGGACCTGCGCTATCCAGGATCCGCGCACGGTTTCCAACGCGAATGAAACGAAATCGATGGCGTAGGGCGACGCCTCGATCGATCCGTATTGTTCCAGGATTTCCTGGTATTTGCCCACCTTGTCCGGGGGCAGCCCCCAGGCTTCCATGACCGTGAAGACGAAGTCCGCGTCCTCCCGGTATGCCGCCTGGCGTACCTGTTCGGCGGAGGTGTCCTGGACGTCTCCATCGGCGGTGCTGAGCACAACGATTTTGATCGTCCGTTTCTCGGCGGACCCGACGAAGGCGATGGGGTGCAGGCTCTCGTCGTCCTCGAGCAGGACCCGCGCCCGTTCGATCAGCGGCGCCACCATCTTCCAGTAGGCCTCGGGTATCGCGCTCACAGTCTGTCTCCGGCAACCTCGAAGGTCTTCGTCCCCGGGATGCGGGCACGCGTCGACAGAACCGATGCGTCAGGGTTGCTGACAGGGGCACGCCGAATTTCTGCTGTGCTTCGTTTTCTCATGAGTCATCGTTACGGCAAGGGTGTTCTCGAATGATTCCGAGTCTACACGATGGTTTCGGGACCCGGAGAAAAAGGCGCCCCAAAACCCGGAAACCCCGAAAACCCCGGGGTCGGACCAAGATAAACTGTTGTTTGTGAAGCAAAAATAGTTCAAGAACAGGGTGCGTTTGCGCCTTACAGGGCCATTTTTTCCCGGAAAAACGGCTGCCTAAGCAAACGGATTCAAGTTCGCCGGGCTTGGTTCAAAGCGCGTGGGTCACTCCAACGGGCGCAGCAGGGGTTCGTCCTTAGGGCTGCGTTTTTGCGACCAAAAACGGGCCTCTAAGGCCTCATTGGTGGTTGTTTTCTCATGGATACCCATAAATATCAATGGGTTGTCTTGGTCCGACCCCGTTGGGTGCTCGCGCTCCCGGTCGGTATGACCTATAGAAGTTCTGTGGGGTGAAGAATATGCCGCGGAGACAGCCGAACATTCTGAAGTCCTACGTCCGGGCGCCCCGGGTGCCGCGTCTGCGGGAGACGCGTGCGGCGGCGGACCGGCCGATCGCCATGCTGGAGAGTTCGCAATCGTCCGGAACCTTCGAGGTGCCGGCAGTGAGCGACCTCATGCTGAGCCAATCCGTCGGCCGCCCGTTTCGTTATGTCTGCAATCTCGGTGCTGGGCGCTTTTCCGGACAAACCCAGCCGAGGGATTTCGTGGCCGTGTCACCGGACGTCGCCACCTGGTGCGAAGTCGCTGAACCCGCCCACCTGCGGTTCATGGGGATCCCTGGCGAGCTGGCTCGCGCCTGCCTCGAACGCGATGCCGATGACCCGCTCGATTTCGGTCCCATCCATACCCGCCATCACGGTGACCCGCTGATCGCGCAGGGGCTGGAGCTTCTGTGGCAGGAGCTCGGCCGTCGCGATCCCGCCGCCCGGCTCTTCGTGGACAGCATGATGAGCGCGTTGGTGATCCGCCTGGCGCGTCTGTCCGCGCAACGCTCCGAAGCCGATGATCGCCGTGGCGGGCTGGCCCCGTACCAGTCGGCGCGGGTGGTCGAGTACATGCAGGCGCATCTGGACCGCCGCATCACGCTCGCCGAACTCGCTGCCCTCTGCAACCTCTCTCCCTGGCACTTCTCCCGTGCCTTCCGCGAGACCCATGGCCACCCTCCGCATCGCTACCTGACCCGGCTGCGCATCCAGCGTGCGCGCGAGCTGCTCGAGCGCACGCAGTTGTCGATCACTGCGATCTCGATGGCCACCGGTTATTCGCCGCAGCAGTTGGTCCGCCACTTCCGCCAGGCCAGCGGGCTGCCGCCAAGCGAGTACCGACGCCAGCACCTCGAGCACCCGCCCGTCACCCCAGGGCCAGTTGTGTAAGACCGCAAGACCTGATTGCCCCCCGCAAGATCCTGGAAGCCGTGCCGGCCGGTCCTGCCTAGTCTCAAAGGCAAGTTCTCCTCTCCAAGGCAGGCGGTAGCGATGCAAGAGCCTGGCCTCGATGAACCGCCGGGCAGGGAGGGGGGGATTCATCCACTGACCACCACTATCTTTCTGGAGGTCCGTCATGAACATGCCCAAACGTCTCTTTCTTCCCACACTGATCGCAACCGTTCTGGCGGTTTCCGGTCCTGCGCTGGCCGAGCCGGACGACCACTTCGTCATTCGCGACAGCGAGCAGACCCGCGAGGCGCTCGCGGGCGCGATTCGTGAATTCGTCGAGAACGACGACGACTGGATCTTTCTGGCCGACTTCGGCTTGGCCGGCGGTGCGATCACCGCCATCAAGGTCTGCTACCTGCCGCTGGGCCCCGACATCCTGGACGCCGGGATGCACGTCGGCGCGATGCTGCCCTGTGGCCACATCGGTCTGTACGAGGAAGAAGGGACCACGCGCCTGTCCATGCTGCATCCGAAGTTCATGACCACGCTGCAGCCGCACCCAAGTCTTGAGCGGGCGGTCAAGGATGCCGAGCCGGCCTTTGAGACGCTGCTCAAACATGTCCTCAACGTCCGCTGAGCGAGCCGGCGCGATGGCGCCGAGAATTGCCGGCCCGGCTTGAGGGGCGCAGGCACCGCGGGTCATGGCAGCCGCGGGCTCGAGAAAACCTGTTCCGGGGCGTCTCCCGGGTCGGCTCGATAACCGGGAGACGCCGGTGCTTGCGGAGCGAAAGGTACGCTACGACGGGCGCAGACGTGCCTCGTTCTCAAGCCGGGCTTCCTCGATTTGGTCCATCACCGCGTTTACGTCGGCCTCGGCCGACTCGTGGACGAAATGTCCGGTGAGCGGGGTGTCTGGCTTGAGATTACCGGTCTTGAACAGGTTCCAGATTTCGTGAGCGTACTGGGTTTCCAGCAGCTCGGGTGCAGCGCGGCCGAACGTGGTCCGCATGTTGTCGACATCGCGTTCCAGCATCCGGAAGGCGTTGTTGTTGCCAGAGGCGTTGACGGCCTGGGGCAGGTCGATGATGACTGGACCGATGGCATCGACCAGAACGTTGTATTCCGACAGGTCGCCGTGGATCAGGCCCGCGCAGAGCATGCGCTGGATCTGTCGGATCATGAACGTGTGCCATTCCCGCGCCTGTGCGGGTGTCATCTCGACCTCGTGCAGTTGCGGGGCGGTATGGCCGTCGGCGTCCTGCACAAGCTCCATCAGCAGGACACCGTCAAACACGCCGTGGGGGACAGGGACGCGCACTCCGGCTTCGGCCAGCCGATAAAGGGCGTCGACCTCGGCGCTCTTCCACTGGGTTTCCAGGAGCTCGCGTCCGTGACGCCCGCGCCGGCCCATGGCCCGCGCGTCGCGGCTGCCGCGCACCTTGCGGCCCTCCTGGTATTCGGCGAGTTTGTGGAAGCCGCGGTGTTGCGCCTGTTTGTAGACCTTGGCGCAGCGGAGCCGGTCTCCGCAGGCGACAATGTAAACAGACGCTTCCTTGCCGCTCTTCAGTTGGGTAACGACCCCGTCGACCAGGCCGTCGTCGACAAGAGGCTGGAGGCTCTTCGGAATTTTCATGGTTTCTTCATTACGGCCGTGCTTCGTTGTTGCCCACGCGCACAGGAGCGGCGCGCGGCTATGTCTTATTCTGCTGCTTCTCGCCCGATTTGCGGTATGTCCGAGCTGGGCCGTGGGGATTACCCAGTTCTACGCAGCGGCGGCAAGCCGCCGCGCCCCATAGTCGCGCCGACCCTACTGGCAGGGTCGCCGGGGAATCCGATGGCCAACCTCGCCCCCGAAAACCTGCCTGCCTTAGTGGCTGACCTCGAGGCCCAAGACCACGATTTGCTGACGTCGGATGAGAAGGCAAAGGAAAAGCCGCGGGTGTCGCGGCTACATGACCGTTGCAAGAAGGGTGGCAGAGGGGGGCGACGAAACTTAATAAGTTGTTGTTTATGAATGTATGTGAATCTCTGAGTTTCGTATATGCCCCCTTCCCACACGGCCTTACCCTCTTGGTCGCATACGACCATTCTAACGTTTCCGCCGTTGCCCATCACGAATAATTTGGCCGAACGGACCTTACGTCACTGGGTGATCAGTCGTCGCATCAGTCAGAGCACCCGAACCGACCAGGGCCCTCTGGTCTTCTCGCT
>PUOZ01000291.1 GCA_003553165.1 Thioalkalivibrio sp. | reverse complement strand
TCGTAAATGACCACGTTGTCACGCAGCACGCGGATCGGATTCCCGCGCTTGACGGTGCCCTCGATCACCAGGCAGCCCGCAACAGCGCCAAAGCCCGAGGCCTTGAAGACATCGCGCACCTGAGCAAGACCGACGATCTCCTCGCGCATCTCCGGGGACAGCAGGCCGGTCAGCGCCTGCTTCACGTCCTCGATCGCCTCGTAGATGACCGAGTAATAGCGCAGGTCGATTTCATTATCGGCAGCGAGTCGCCGGGCGCCGGCATCGGCGCGGACGTTGAAGGCGATGATGATCGCCTGGCTGGCCATCGCCAGGTTGATGTCCGATTCCGAGATCCCGCCCACGCCCGTGGACACGACCTTGACCCGCACTTCGTCGGTGGAGAGCTTGATCAGCGCATCGCGCAGCGCCTCCGCCGAACCCTGCACGTCGGTCTTCAACAGGATGTTGACCGTGGCAATCTGTCCGTCCTGCATCTGGTTGAAGATGTTTTCGAGCTTGGAGGCCTGCTGGGCGGCGAGCTTGTGCTCGCGCTGACGGGTCTCGCGATGGGCCGCCACGTCGCGCGCGGTCTTCTCGTCCGCAACCACGAGGACCTCGTCGCCGGCATTGGGTACGCCGGAGAGACCAAGGACCTCGACCGGCATCGATGGACCCACGGACTTCACCGGGGCGCCGGTATCATCGAACATCGCCCGCACCCGACCGTATTCCTGACCGCTGAGCATGATGTCGCCATGCTTCAGACGCCCGGCCTGTACCAGCACTGTCGCCACCGGCCCCCGACCCTTGTCCAGGCGGGACTCGATCACCACGCCGCGTGCAGCGCCCTGATCCGGCACCTTGAGTTCCATCACTTCGGCCTGCAGGCCTACCGCCTCCAGCAGTTCGTCGATGCCCTGGCCAGTCAGCGCGGACACGGGAACGAACTGCGTGTCGCCGCCCCAGGCCTCGGGCATCACCCCGCGCTGGGAGAGCTCGTTCATCACCCGCTCCGGGTCGGCAGCGGGCTTGTCGATCTTGTTCACCGCAACGACCAGCGGCACGCCACCGGCCCTGGCATGTTCGACCGCCTCGATCGTCTGGGGCATCACGCCGTCGTCGGCGGCCACCACCAGGATCACGATATCGGTGGCCTTCGCACCACGCGCACGCATCGCCGTGAAGGCGGCGTGACCGGGGGTATCGAGGAAGGTGATCCCGTCCTTGGAGTTGGGCACATGGTAGGCACCGATGTGCTGGGTAATGCCGCCGGCTTCCCCGGAAGCGACCTTGGCCTTGCGGATGTAGTCGAGCAGCGAGGTCTTGCCATGATCGACGTGGCCCATCACCGTCACCACCGGCGGACGCGGCTTGGCCTCGCCAGTCTGGTGAATGTCGACGGTGATCTCGTCCTCGATGCTCCGGGCCTGTGCCGCAACTGCCCTGTGGCCCATTTCCTCGACGACCAGCACGGCCGTGTCCTGGTCGATGCTCTGGTTGATGGTCGCCATCACGCCCATGCCCATCAAAGCCTTGATCAGCTGCGGCGCCTTGATGGCCATGGCCTGAGCCAGTTCACCGACGGTAATGGTCTCGGGAATCTCAACCTCGCGCACCACCGGTGCGGTCGGGCGTTCGAAGCCATGCTTGCTGGCCACTGCCGCAGCGGCGGCAGTCTGCGCAACCCGACTCTTGCCCTTCTCGCGCTTCCCGCGACGCTCGCCCGCCACGTGCAGTTCCTTGCGCCCGCCCTCGCCTTCGCGGACGCCACGACGGCCCTTCTTGCGGGCAGGCTCGGCGACCTTGGCGGGTGCGTCCACGCGTGCCTTGGCCTCTTTTTCGGCCAGAAGCCGCTGGGCCTCTTCCTTGCGCTCCAGGCGCGCCTTTTCCTCAGCCTTGGCCAACAAGGCCTCGGCCTCCTCCCTTTGCTTGGTTTCCTGGCGCTGCTTGCGCTCCTCCTGCTCCTGCTGGCGCAGCTCCACCGCGCGGCGCATCGCATCACGCTCGACTTCGACCTGACGTGCCAGCTGCTCGGTCCGACTGAGGGGTTTGGCCTTTTTCTTCGGTTCGGCCTTTGCAGGCGGCTCTTCGGAGGGCTCTGCGGCAGTTTCCGCAACGACCGGCTCAGGTTCAGGGACCTCAGGCTCTGGCGCCGCAATGGGCTCGACCACGGGCTCGGGCGCCTTCTCCTCAGGCGCCGCTTCCGGCGTCGGAGACGGAAGCTCGGGCGCCGGCGCCGGCGGCGCCTCCGGCAAGGGCTCGGCACGAGCGGTCACCGGCTCTGGGGCCGCTTCGGGTTCGGGAGCCTTGCGCACGATCTGCCGCCGCTTGCGCACCTCCACGTTCACGGTCTTGGTCCGGCCCTGGCCCGCGGTGACTTTCAGGGTCTGCGTGGTGGCGCGGCGCTTCAGCGTCATGCGGCCGGCCTCGCTTGCGTCACCGCCGCCATGAGCCTGGCGCAGGTGCTCGAGGAGGCGCAGCTTCTGCGCATCGGTCACCTCGGCAGCCGGGCCCGCCACCTCAACGCCCGCCTCCTTCAGCTGACCAATGAGACGGTCCACCGGCGTACCCACCGATTCCGCGAATTGCTGTACTGTCATCTGCGACATTGCGCCTACCTCCTATCCAATTCTAACCGCTTGCACACCGCGTCATGGCCACGGCCAATGCGCCGCATTCAAGCGTCCGCTGCGAACCAGGGTGCCCGGGCCGTCATGATCAGTTCGGCGGCCTTCTCGGAATCGATTCCGGTCGCCTCCACCACGTCGTCCACGGCCTGTTCGGCCAGGTCTTCCATGCTGCAGATGCCGTGGGCCGCCAGCTTGTTGGCCAGCGCATGGGTCATGCCATCCATGCCGACCAGGTCATCGGCGGGCTGCGCACCCTCGAGCTGTTCCTCGGCGGCGATCGCCCGAGTCAACAGTGCGTCGCTTGCCCGCGAGCGAAGTTCCGCGACCATATCGGCATCGAACTCCTCGATGGCCAGGAGTTCCTCTTCATCGACATAGGCCACCTCGTCGAGGGTGGTGAACCCCTCCTGCACCAGGATTGCCGCGACTTCCTCGTCGACGTCCAGCGAGTCCATGAACTGCTGCTGGACCTGCTGGGCCTCGGCGTCGCTCTTTTCCGCGGCCTGCGCCTCGGTCATTACATTCAGCTCCCAGCCCGTGAGCTGGGACGCGAGCCGGATGTTCTGCCCCCCGCGTCCGATCGCCAGGGAAAGCTTGTCCTCGGCCACCGCGATATCCATGCTCTGCTTTTCCTCGTCGACCACGATCGACAGGACCTCGGCGGGTGACATCGCGTTGATCACGAACTGGGCCGGGTTCTCGTTCCAGACGATGATGTCGATGCGCTCGCCGGCCAGCTCGTTGGAAACCGACTGGACGCGGGAGCCACGCATGCCCACACAGGCCCCGACGGGATCCAGCCTCGGATCGTTGGAGCGCACGGCAATCTTCGCGCGCATGCCGGGATCGCGCGCCGCACCCATGATCTCGATGATGTTCTGCCCCACCTCGGGCACTTCCAACTTGAACAGCTCGATCAGGAATTCAGGCGCCGTGCGGCTGACGAAGAGCTGCGGACCACGCGCCTCCGGCCGGATCTCACGCAGGTAGCCACGCAAGCGGTCGTTGTTGCGCACGGATTCACGGGGAATCATGTGCTCCCGCGGGATCAGGGCCTCGGCATTGGCGCCCAGATCCAGGTATACGCCATTGCGATCGGTACGCTTCACGATGCCCATGACCAGCCCGCCGACCCGGGACTGATATTCCTCGATGACCTTCGCGCGCTCCGCCTCACGCACCTTCTGAACGATCACCTGCTTCGCCGTCTGGGCGGCGATGCGACCGAAGTCCACCGCCGGCACCGGCTCCTCGATCACGTCGCCGATCTCGATGTCGGGATTCTTCTGACGCGCGTAGGAAAGCAGGATCTGGTGGTCGGGCGACTCGAACTCGGGATCGTCGTCGTCCAGCACGGTCCAGCGCCGGAAGGCCTCGTAATCCCCGGAATTCCGGTCGATCTTCACCCGCACGTCCATCTTGCCACCGTGGCGCTTGCGCGTCGCCATGGCCAGCGCCGATTCCAGCGCCCCGAAGATGACGCCCTTGTCCACACCCTTTTCGTTCGAAACGGCGTCGACGACCAGCAGGATCTCCTTGTTCATTCAATGCCTCTCCACGACTTCGGCGGGCTGCCACCGATGGTTGATCAACGACTGGGTTCGGTCGGCTCCAGCAGCCGGGCCCTGGCAATGGCGCCAAACGGCAACGCGTAAGCGGCCCCGTCGACCTCCACCTCGATCCCGCTATCGGACACCGAGAGCAGACGCCCCCGAAAGTTGCGACGGCCATGTTCAGACCAGGCCAACCGCACCTTCACATCGCCGCCGACGTACTGGCGGTATTGCGCGGGCGTGAACAGCGGCCTATCGATGCCCGGGCTGGAAACCTCCAGGGTATATTCGCCCCGGATGGGCTCCTCGACATCGAGCACGGCGCTGACCTGGTCACTGACCGCGCTACAGTCGTCCACGGTGATACCGTCGGGGTGGTCGATGTAGACGCGCAGCAGCACCGGGGTCGAACCCGAGTGGTGTTCCACGCCCCACAACTCAAAACCGAGTGCCCGCACCGCCGGCTCGAGCATCGCACTAATCTGATCGGACTTATCCAACGACATCCCACTCCACGCGCCGGCCACGAGGACCCGGCCAGCCACCATCGAAAATTCCGGGCGGCAACAAAAAAGGGGCGAACCGCCGCCCCAGATCACGACCCACGGCCGTATCGGCGGCCACCAGAACTGCGCCTCCCGGCCTGCGGACACGATCCACAGCGAACCTAACAATAAAGGCCCCAATCGGGGCCTTAAGTCATTTGGTAGCGGGGCCAAATCCAGACTCGAGGGTCTTATCCATGCTCAACTACCCGCTGATCCCAGATCAGCACCCCGGGAGGACCGCCACTGAGGCTATCCTGACACCGTGGGCCCCGTGCGGCCAACGGTAACCCGTTCACATGGGAGC
>PUOZ01000272.1 GCA_003553165.1 Thioalkalivibrio sp. | reverse complement strand
TGCACGATCATCAGTTCGCCCGTCTCGCCGTCCTCGGCCCACTCGATGTCCATCGGCATGCCGTAGTGGTCCTCGATGGCCACCGCGTACCGGCCCAGCAGTTGCACCTGCTCGTCGTTCAGGCAGAAGCGGGAACGCAGATCGTCCGGGGTGTCCTCGACCCGGGTACCTCCGCCGTCGGTCAGCACCATGCGGAGCGCCTTGCTGCCCAGCGTTCGCCCGATGATGGCCTGCTTGCCGGCGCGCAGGGAAGGCTTGTACACCTGGTACTCGTCCGGGTTCACCGAACCCTGGACCACCGTCTCGCCCAGGCCCCAGGCCCCGGTGATGAAGACCGCGTCGCGGAAACCCGTTTCCGTATCCAGGGTGAACATGACGCCGGCACAGCCGATGTCGGAACGCACCATGCGCTGGACACCGGCCGACAGCGCCACCTCATCGTGCGCGAAGCCCTGGTGCTCGCGGTAGGCGATCGCCCGATCGTTATACAGACTGGCAAAGACCTTGCGCAGCGCGATCAGCACCTCGTCGATGCCGCGCACGTTCAGGTAGGTCTCCTGCTGGCCGGCGAACGACGCTTCCGGCAGGTCTTCTGCGGTCGCGGACGAGCGCACCGCAACGGGTACGCTCTCACCCAGTAGGGCATAGTGCTCGCGCACGGCTGCCTCCAGTTCCGGTGGCAGCGGGGCCTCCTCGATCCATCCGCGGACCTCCCGGCCCGCCGCCTGCAGCGACTGGATGTCGTCGATGTCGAGGCCGTCCAGGCGTTCCTTGATCCGCTCGTCGAGCCCGTTCTTCGGCAGAAGAGCGCGAAAGGCATCCGCCGTGGTGGCGAAGCCGCCGGGCACCTGCACGCCGGCCTCAGCCAGATTGCCGAGGAGCTCGCCCAGCGAGGCATTCTTGCCGCCCACCTGGGCCACGTCTTTCATCGTGAGTGCGGCCAGATCGATTACCCAACTCATTCCCTTCTCCTTAGAGGATGGTCCTTAGCGAAGTCATGCTTTCCAGGCTGTTTAGCACATTCCCGGCGCTCAGTCGCCAACGCCGAAGAGCGCCTGGTCCTCGGTCAGTTGCACATAGGCCTTGTAGAGGGCACTGATGTTGTTGATATACGCGACCGGCTCGCTGCCCCGCACGTAACCGTGGCGGGCCTGGGAGAAATATTTCCGTTGCGACAGCAGCAGCATGGCATTCTCGACGTTGTCGAACCAGCGGTCCGGGTCCCAGCCCTTCTGCGCCGCAAGACGGCGTGCGTCCATCACGTGCCCAAGCCCCGCATTGTAGGCGGCAAGCGTGAACCAGACCCGGTCGGCCACCGGCAGGTCTTCGGGCAAACGCTGGCGGACCCAGTCCAGATACAGGACGCCCCCCCGGATGTTATCGGCAGGATCCTCGAGATCCTTCACGCCCACCTGCTGGGCGGTACGCGGCATCAGCTGCATCAGCCCGGCCGCCCCCATCGAAGAGCGTGCCTCCGGATCGAAACGGCTCTCGTGGTACATTTGCGCGACGATCAGTCGCCAGTCGAAATCCTGTGGCTCGGCATACCTGCGCACCAGATCGTCCCAGGGGGAAAGCTGCCCAGCCCCCCGTACCCGCTCGTCCATGTGGCGGCGGATCCGGCGCTCGTCCTCGAAATACCGTCGGTACAGGATGTTGTAGAAAGCACTGCGATGCTCCTTGCGGAAGAACTCGTTCAGGGACTCCAGCAGGGCTTCATCGGACGCGCGCACGGCCCAGGTATGCGGGATCGGGGTACCCGCCTCGAACTGCCGGCGAATGTCATCGCGTCGGGCCAACTCCACCCCGAGCAGGTGCCCCTCGACGACCGCGTAATCGAACTCGTGCGCGACCAGGCCGTTGACGACATCTTCAAGATCCCCGGCGATCCGAGGCAAGGGCAGCAGAGCAAACCCGTGATCCTCCGCCGCAGTCTCTAGTTCAGGCCACAGGGCACTGTCGCGGACCGCGGCGACAGTGCTTCCGGCAACCGCGTCCCAGCCCTCGAGTTCACCCGCATCGGCGCGACTGATCAGATAAGGCTGTGCGTGATGCCATGGATTCGTGAACTGGACCGGGCCCCGTCCGTCCGCGGTACCCGGTTCCAGGAAGCCCCCGGCAATGTCGGCCCGCCCCTCGTCCAACCAGTCGTACACCACGGCGGGATGCGGCGGCACCAGCACCTCCAGGCGCATGCGATGCTCTTCGGCGAAGCGCCGAGCGAACTCGTATTCGAACCCCACCAGCTCTCCGCGCCAGAGATAGTACGAGGCTGCGGAGTTGGGCAACAGGATCCGCAGTCTGCGCCGTTCCTGGAGTTCGGGGAGATCCCCGACGTAGCGGGCCTCGCGGGGCCGGGTCAGCTGCTCCGTGGTCAGGAAGCGGTTCAGGGCCGCGAGCAGTTGCGGCGTTTCCGGGCGCACGGCCCAGGCGATGGACTGCCGTTCCCCGAGTGGAAAGGCAATGCGCAGGTCAGCGCGATAACCGAGGTACATCTCGGCGATGTTGCTGTCTCGAACCGTGGCGTCGATCTCGCCGGCGACGAGCATGTCCAGCGTGGACTCGTCGTCAAAGTGATCGAGACTTGGCAGGAGATGGATTTCCGGAAATTCCTCGCGCAGGGCGACCAGTGTCTCCCAGAACGACGTCGCCCTGTCGACCATGACGCTACGGCCGGACAGGTCCTCGATCGATTGAATATCCTCGTTCGCCTCTGCGACGAGCACGACTTCATGGACATGATCGATGGGCAGTGAGAAATCGACCAGTTCCCGGCGGCCCTCGGTCACCGTGAGGTTGGCGGCAATGATGTCGGCCCTGCCCTGTTCGAGCAGGGGCAGCATCTCTCGCAGGCGGAACACCGGCACCAGTTCCAGGCGCAGACCCAGCGAACCCGCGAAGGCCTCGGCCAGTTCCCGCTGCTGTGCCACGGGTGAACCCTGCCGAGGCAGTGACGGCTCGCCGAGCGCGGTACCGGGTACGACGATCCGCAATGTGCCCCGCTCCAGCAGGGCGTCGAGGTCCCCGGTCTCGATGTCACCATCGTACAAGAGCCCGTCGCCCTGATCGGCGCAGCCAGGGGGAGCCAGGAACAGCAGGGCAAACAGCAGGAACAGTCGCGCGTACATGAACCACTCATGACTGCAAACGGGGAACAGTCCCCCTTTATAGCCGATGGCGGCGGACTTCTCCTGCGACAGGCGCGCACACAGGCGCATCGGAGGGCCGGGAGCCCAGGACAGGGGCGCGTTCATGTCTGAGGTCACCGGCGAGCGGCAGACCCGGGGCAAGGACAGACCGGGGCAGGGACAGATGCTAGAGAACTGCGCCCGCGTCCACCATCGACGCGCGCCTCGCGGCTGAAACCGAACTTCAGGTCAGGAAGACCGTGACAGTGAACCCGTCAGAAGAACAGCAGCACACCTACGGAAGTCATGATCGGCGCACCCGCCACGAAAGCCAGGGTAAGCACACACACAGAGCAATCTTTGAAACGTCCGGACCGGAAGATCGTCAACGTCATACTCCAGAAAGGTCAAAGGGTTTGCCAAATATTTGCGGCGCAAGCCTGACAGAATCGAGACCTCGCCGCAACCTCCAGCCTCTTCCCGTCGCTCCGTCCCGAGCAGGGTTGCCGGAAGCACCGGGTCGAAAATTCGTCTCGCCACAAAGGACCGTGACTCTACAAAGCGGGATGGCGAACGAATGTGAGCCACGTCATAAAACATGGCGGTTCCTGTGGCGCCTTGACCCTTCACGAACAGGCGGCGGCTTCGGGTATGCTTGAGAGGCTGCATTTCATCCAGGGGGCGATCATGGTGACGACACAGACGATGGACGCGCTCGACGCCGCGGAACGCGTCTGCGCCAGGCGCGGCGTGCGCCTGACCTCCCTGCGCCGACGCATTCTCGAACAGATCCTGAAGACCGATGGCGTCATCAAGGCCTATGACCTCATTCACGAGCTCAGTTCAGCCGATCACAGCATCAAGCCCCCCACGGTCTACCGCAGCCTGGCATTCCTGCTCGAACAGGGGTTCATCCACCGCATCGAGAGCCTGAACGGTTTTGTCGCCTGCAATCATCCAGGCGAGGCCCACGAGACCCTGCTGATGATCTGCGACAGCTGCGGCCACATCCACGAGATGCATCCGGAAAACATCAGCGCGGCACTGGATCAGGCAGCCGGGCAGGAGGGCTTCGCGATCAGCACCAAGGTGGTGGAGCTGCACGGGCTCTGCCGCGGCTGCAAGGGCAGCGGCCGGGAACCACCAATCCGGCCTTGAATTCCCGGCGGTGCCGGGGACACCGGCCGCTGCATCGCCCCGTTCCGGAGCAAACCACGAAGATCCGTCTCACAGCCCTGCCGCCCATCGTCCGCCCCGATACCCGGGTGCTGGTCCTGGGCAGCTTTCCCGGAGTCGCGTCGCTGCGGGCCCAGCAGTATTACGCGCACCCGCGCAACCAGTTCTGGCCGATCATGGGCAGGCTCCTTGGGCAGCCGCTGCCTGAACAGGCCTACCGGGAACGAACCCGGTGCCTGCTCGACAACGGCATCGGACTCTGGGACGTCTACGCGAGTTGCGTGCGTCCCGGCAGCCTGGACTCGGCCATCCGGCACGCCGTTCCCAACGACCTCGCAGACCTGCTGGCCCGAGCACCCGCCCTGCGCCTGGTGATCCACAACGGCGCCGAGAGCGCGCGACGGATGCGGGAGGTCGAGGCCCTGGGGTTGCCGGCGGTGCGGCTGCCCTCGACCAGTCCCGCCAACGCCCGCATCGACATGGAAGCCAAGCTGCTCCTATGGCGCGAGGCACTGGACCGGGCGGGTGTGCTCCCGGGCGGATCTTGACGTGTTGAGGCTGGATCGAACTCTGCGGGAGGGCTGCTTCGGCGTATGCCCCGTACGGACACGCTCGAGCCTTCCGTGGGCGCTCGACGGCGGCCATCCATGGCCGCCGACGGTCCGTACCGGGCGCACCCCGCACCAGCCTTCAGCGTTGGTTGTGCATCGGGCCGATCGGCCGCCCTG
>PUOZ01000110.1 GCA_003553165.1 Thioalkalivibrio sp. | reverse complement strand
GATCGCGCGGGCGATGGTGACGCGTCCGGCGGTCATCCTGGCCGACGAGCCGACGGGCAATCTCGACCGCGATCGCGCGCAGCGGGTCTTCGCATTGCTGCAGGAGATGAACCAGGCGAGCGGCAGCGCATTGGCACTGGTCACCCACGACCCGACGCTCGCCGCGCGCATGGACCGCACCGTCCGGCTGGTCGATGGTCTGCTGACGACTGCCTGAGCCGTGTCAACGCGCGTGCCGGCGCCCCCCAATACACCGCACTTACTAGCGGTTTTCGGGATCCGGCTTCGAATCGTAGGGGTTGTGCTGGCTCCGGATCAGACGGCGGCGCAGGCGTGCGCGCCTGATCTTCAGGCGCTCCATCACGCTGAACCACCAGAGCACGCGGACCACCAGATACCCGACAGCGGAGGCGACCACAGCCAGCACGAGGCTGCCGGTCACCAGCGGCTTCCAGATCGTCAATAGATCGCCGGTGAACCACTCCATGGTCATCTCCACGCGAAAGGAGCGCCGCGGTTCGTTGAGGATCCAGCGTCCGATCGTGTACGCGGTGTAGAATATGGGCGGCATGGTCAGGGGATTGGACACCCAGACCAGCAGGACCGATATGGGCAGGTTGACGCGCACCCAGATTGCAATCGCGGCCGCGAGCAGCATCTGCATCGGTATCGGCAGGAAGGTCACGAAGAGTCCCACGGCAAAGGCACCAGCGACGGAGCGCCGGTTCAGATGCCACAGATCAGGCGCGCGCAGGCGCGGACCCAGCATTTCCAGGGCACGGTGGCCCCGGACCGATTCGTAGGCCGGGAACCAACTCTTGATGAACTTTTTCGCCATGGATCGGTGGGCGCGCTACGGCGCGCGGGTGAATGCGTCAACAGCGGCCGCCAAGCCCTGGCCGGCCCCGTCGGTCGGGGCTCGCGGCATCATATTTCCGTTCCTGCCGGGATGGAACCGTGATTCTGTTCGCCGGTGCTCTGGTGACCGGGATCCTGGCCCTGCACCTGTTGCCCACCCTGCCCGAATGGCCGTGGGCGGTCCTGGCGCTGCCGGCCCTGGCCCTCGCCTGGCACCGGCTCACGCGCCCTGTAAGCGGATTCCTGCTCGGATGCGCACTCGCGGGGATGCACGCTCAGACCTGGATGGAGCGTGCCGTGCCCGCGGCTCTCACCGGCACCGAGGTCATGGTGATCGGCACGGTTCGGGGTATTCCGGACCACGGATCGCGTCGTTCGCGGTTTGTTCTCCAAATCGATGAGACCGTCGCGGCCCCGGACGCGTTCCGGGCCGAACGCCTGCGCGTGACCCTTGTTCCCGCCGAGCCGCGCCTCGCGCCGGGTGACCGTGTCCGGGTCACCCTGCGCCTGCGGCCGCCCCGGGGGTTGCACAACCCCGACGGGTTCGACTACGCAGCGTGGCTGTACCGCGCCGGCATTCATGGCCTGGCGAGCGTTCGCGGAAACCTGGAGCACATCGAGGGCGCGAGCGCCAGGCGCGCAACCCAGGACCTGCATCGGCTGCGCGCGGCGGTGCGGGATGCAATGCTCGCGGCCCATCCCGATGCCCGGCACCCCGGCGTCATGCAGGCCCTCGTCATCGGCGACCGGGGCGCGATGGACCCCGACGAGTGGCGGTGGTTTCTGCATACCGGAACGAATCATCTGATGGCCATCTCCGGGCTGCACGTGGGACTGGTGGCGGGCTTTGCCCTGCTGCTGGGACGCGGCGCGTGGCGAAGACTGCCCTTGTTGCGTCGGGCATTTCCGCTGCACTGGTTCGGTGCCCTGGTTGCGATGTCTGCGGCTGCGGCCTACGCCGCACTCGCGGGTTTCAGCATTCCTACGCAGCGGGCACTGGTCATGTTGATACTCGTGAGTGTAGCGGTCCTGGCGCGGCGCGACCCGCTTTCGTGGCGCGTCTATGCCGGCGCGCTGGTCTTCGTAGTGGCGGTCGCACCCGCCAGCGTCCTCGCCCCCGGCTTCTGGTTCTCGTTCGGCGCCGTGGCGGTGATCCTGGTCCTGCTTCAGGGCCGGGTGCGCCCGCCGGGGCCGAGAGGATGGCTGCGGATCCAGGTGATCCTCGCCGTCGCGATGTTACCGCTGAGTCTCGCCTGGTTTCAGTTGGGTTCCTGGATTGCACCGGTAGCCAACCTGGTGGCGGTCCCTGTCGTCAGCTTCCTGGTGCTGCCGGTCTTGCTGGCCGGGGCGGGACTGGCGCTGGTCTGGCCGCCCCTCGGCGCCCCTTTGCTGTGGTGGGCGGACGCCTGGCTCGCGCTGCTGCTGCGGGCTCTGGAGCTTCTTCTCGTCGTGCCGGTAGCGGTCGCGGAAATGGCCGTGCCCTGGCCCGGTGCGGTTCTGGCGGGGGCGGGGGTTGTCCTGCTTCTGTTTCCGCGTGCCAGGCACCTTTTGCCCTGGGCGGGATTGGCTTGCCTGCCGCTGGCATTGCCCCTGTCGCCACCGCTCGCCGAGGGCGACTTCCGGGCCGAGATGCTGGACGTCGGGCAGGGGCTTGCGGTCGTCGTCCAGACGCGAAGACACGTACTGGTGTACGACGCCGGACCGGCCTGGGAGGACGGCTTCGACTCCGGATCTGCAGTGGTCCTGCCCGCGTTGCGCCGGCGTGGCGTGCGCGGCATCGATCGAATCCTGGTCAGTCACGAGCACATGGACCACCGGGGCGGGGTCGCCGCGGTGGTCTCTGGCCTGCCGGTGCGGGAGATTCTGAGCCGCCGTGGTGACGCCGTGGCGGGGGAGGAGGCCTGCGAGGCAGGCTTGACCTGGGAATGGGACGGAGTCCGCTTCACGACCCTGCATCCGCCCCCGTTCTGGGATTTCGGCAACGCCGCCTCCTGCGTACTTGCGGTAGAGGGTCGGCACGGTCGTCTCCTGCTCACCGGCGATCTGGAGGGCCTGGGGGAGACCGTGTTGGTGCGCGCCGAGGGCGAGAGCTTGGGTACCGATGTGCTGCTGGTGCCCCATCACGGTGCCGCTGGAGTGCTCAGCCGTGGTTTGCTCGAAGCCGCCAGCCCTGCTGTGGCCTGGGTGAGCAGCGGCTTCGACAACCGCTTCGCACATCCGGCCCCGGATGTGCGACGGCGGCTTGATGCCCGCTGTATTCCCCTGTTCGACACCGCGGAACGCGGCATGATCTGGCTGGAAACAGGCCCCGGCGGCATCCGGCTCGGACCGGGCAGCCGGGTCGAGCAACGGCGTTTCTGGCACCCCCACGTTCCGCCGGCCCCTCCGCTTCCCGTGCATTGCCGGGACGAGGGCCCAAACGCCCAGCTGGGAGTCGCGAAGCCGCAGGGCCATGTAGAATGAAGCGATGAATCCGCTCCTGCCAGACACCATCCGGCCCATCCGCTTCGAAGACGGGGTCCTCTACCTGTTGGACCAGCGCCGACTGCCGGGTGAGACACGGGAGAATGCCTACACGGAGCCCCAAGCCGTCGCGACGGCCATCCGCGACATGGTGGTACGCGGGGCGCCGGCCATCGGCATCGCCGCGGGTTTCGGCGTCGTGCTCGCCTGCGAGGCGGCGCGCAAGCGATCGGAAAACTCCTGGCGCGCCGAGGTCGATACGGCGCTGGAACAGCTGGCGGCGTCGCGTCCGACGGCGGTGAATCTGTTCTGGGCACTGGACCGGATGCGGCGGGTACTGGACGGCTGTGCGTCGGCGGAAGAAGCCTGTGCGGCGTCCCTGGCCACGGCACAGGCCATGCTCGTCGACGACATTGCCGCCAACCGGCGCATGGGCGAGCTGGGTGCGGCAATGATCGAGCCCGGTCGTGCGGTCCTGACCCATTGCAACACGGGATCCCTGGCTACCGGCGGGTTCGGCACCGCACTGGGTGTGATCCGTTCCGCCTGGGCGGGCGGGCGCGTCACCGAGGTCTTTGCCGACGAGACCCGTCCCTGGCTTCAGGGCGCGCGTCTCACGGCCTGGGAGTTGGTGCAGGATGGCATTCCCGTGCGATTGCTCTGCGAGGGCGCCGCGGCCAGCCTGCTGCGCTCCGGCGCGGTCGGCTGGGTGATCGTCGGGGCCGACCGTATCGCGGCCAACGGTGACACCGCCAACAAGATCGGGACCTACGGGTTGGCGGTGCTGGCGCGGGAACACGGCGTGGGCTTCATGGTCGCGGCGCCGCTGAGCACCATCGACTTCGGCACCGATGACGGCACGGCAATCCCCATCGAGACGCGGCCGGAGTCCGAGGTGCTGGAACTCGCCGGCCAGCAGGTTGCCGCTCACGGCGCCCGGGCCTGGAACCCGGCCTTCGACGTGACCCCGGCCCGGTTGATCGATGCCATTGTGACTGAGCATGGCGTGGTGCGGCGACCGGACAGGCAGAGCCTGGCGGCGCTCGGGAAGGGGCTCCCAAGCTGAGGGGGCGAGCAGGGCGCGCCGTGCGTGCCCTGCTATGGTAGGATTCCGGGTTTATCCTCCCCGGAAAACGCCGAAAGCCTATGGCCGAATTCGCCAAGGAAGTATTCCCGGTCAATCTCGAAGACGAGATGCAGCAGTCCTACCTCGATTACGCGATGAGCGTGATCGTCGGGCGGGCGCTTCCTGACGTCCGCGACGGCCTGAAGCCTGTCCATCGGCGGGTGCTGCACGCGATGCGGGAGCTCGGAAACGAGTTCAACAAGCCCTACAAGAAATCGGCCCGCGTGGTCGGTGACGTGATCGGCAAATACCACCCGCACGGCGACAGCGCCGTCTACGACGCCATCGTGCGCATGGCGCAGCCCTTCTCGATGCGCTACATGCTCGTAGACGGGCAGGGCAACTTCGGCTCGGTCGACGGTGACGCGCCCGCAGCCATGCGGTACACCGAAGTGCGCATGGCCCGCATCGCGCAGGAGCTGCTGGCGGACATCGACAAGGAGACGGTCGACTTCGTCGAGAACTACGACGGCTCCGAGCGCGAACCCTCAGTGCTGCCGAGCAGGTTTCCGAACCTGCTGGTCAACGGCTCCGCGGGTATCGCGGTGGGCATGGCGACGAACGTGCCCCCGCACAACCTGGGCGAAGTC
>PUOZ01000331.1 GCA_003553165.1 Thioalkalivibrio sp. | reverse complement strand
TAGTGGGCCATGCGGAAAGTTCGGTATCAGATCGCGGCGCCAGACACGCCGGCGCTGCGTTGGGCAAGTTTGAAATAGAGTGGCTATTCCTGCACTTGCCCGCCTTGCTCCGGCGCGTCTGACTGTGCTCCGTAGTTACCGAACTTCCCGCATGGCCCACTAGGCAGCAGCGCTGGCCGTATCCTCCTCGCCGCCGAACCAATCCAGGATCCTCGGCAGCATGGCTTCCAACTCCAGGCTCACGAGGGCGAACTGGGCATCCATGCGCGCCAGATCGTCATCGCCGTCGATGTCCTGCAGCGGCTCCAGTACCACGTCCTCGAAGGCAAGGCGTTTCACAGCCATCTCCTCGTCGAGCACGAAGCGCATGCGTTCGTCTAGGGCGAGCGCGAGCTTCACCACCCGTCTGCCCGCCCCGAGATGGGTCCGGATCTCGTCGGACAGCAGTTCGACGCGCTTGACCCGGATCGTGCCGGCGTCGTCGCCCGACTCCTGCAGCTCGCACTCGTCACCGAGTTCGAGACCCGCCGGCAGGCTTTCGCCCGCCACCCAGGAGGTCATCACCGTCGACGGATCCGCAACCGGCCGGGGCATGGCAACCGGCAACGAGCCCAGGCCCTCGCGCAGCAGGCTCAGCAATTCCTCTGCACGGGCCTTGCTCGAGGTATCGATCACGATCCAGCCACTGCGCGGCAGAATCATGGCGTAGATGTGGCTGGAGCGGGTGAAGGCCCGGGGCAGCAGTTCGTGAACGATCTGGTCCTTGATCTCCAGCCGCTCCTTGCGGCCGACGCGCCGGTTCTCGCCGTCCTCGATGGCCGCAACCTTTTCGGCCAGTTCCTCGTTGATCACCGCCGGAGGGAGCATGCGGGACTCCTTCCGGGCGCAGACCAGGATCGCAGGACCGGCCGCATGGGTGAGCAGCGTGGCCCGTCGGCCCAGGGGCGGCACCCAGCCCAGGGTCTCGTGCTCCAGCTTCCCGCAGGGACGGAAGGCTGCGGCCTCCAGGTGTTCATGGAGGCCGTCCGGGCTGTGCGCGAAGGGCTTCGCAAGGCGATAGAGACGGAGATTCTTGAACATCATCGCTGGCCATCCTGGGCAGTCTTCGGGACGGCGAAGACTATCACATCCGTCGCCGAATCCCAGACGCAAAAAAGCCCGGTCCGAGGGACCGGGCTTGCGTCTTCAGGCACCGCCTGAAGGCTTACTCGGACTCAGGCTGCTGTTGGGCAGCCGGGGCGCCCCAGGGCCCGCCGTAGTACGGCGCATAGCCGTAGCCGCGATAGTAGTAGGGGTTGTGGTAGCCCCAGCCGTCGCCATGGCCGTAACCGCGTCCCCAGCCACGACCGCTGCCGCGCATCGAGAAGCCGATGTCGCCAAACATGTCGCCGAGTCCAAACCAGTCACCCCAGCCGCGGCCGTATCCCGGTCCGTAGTAACCGGGGCCATAATGCGGACCATAGCCATATCCCGGGCCGTACCACTGGGCGCTGGACTGCATCGGCGCCGCAAAGGCCAGGACGAGAGCAGAAGCCGCTACAACTTTGAGAGATTTGCGCATGACTTTTCTCCTGAATTCACGGAAAGACCCTTGTTGTCTTCTTTTGCCTGCTCTGCCAAGGGCGACGCGTGGCAGGCATGGTCACTTCGGTTCCGCTTTCGAATCGTTTGTTTCCGATTCTCAGGCGGTCACTGCATAAGCATATCACCATGTACGGATATAGATTACCCAAACCGGCCATCGAAGATCAAGCCCACGAACGATAATTCCGCAGGATTCCGGCTCTCTGCGTGCCGCTGAACCGACTAACCGGATTCCGTGGCCCCGCCGGCCGTCCACCACGCTCGCATGCCGCCCTTCAGTTGCCTGGCGTCGTAGCCGAGCTCAGCCAGCTTCCGGACTGCAGGAATGCTCCGGTGAGCCGTCAGGCAGATTGCGACCACGGGCCGTTCCCGGTCGAGGTCAAGTCGCTCCAGATTCGCCGCGCTGAAGCGAGTGATCGGAAGGTGTCGCGCCCCGGGAATCCGGCTGCGCCGGAACTCCGCGCGCGTGCGCACATCGAGCACCTGGACCGACCCGTCCGCGACTGCGGCGGCGAGATCCCCTGCCGGCATTTCGGGTACCCGTCCGAAGGGCCACCAATTGCCTATTCTCATGCTGTCTTCTCCAAAGCTTGGCGTCACCGCTCCCGTGGGTGCGGGAACCATCGGCGCTACTGGCGCTGGGCCTCGAATTCGAGGATAAGTTCGATCTCATCGCCAACCAGGCCGCGTGAAAGGCCGTAGGTCATGCCCCATTCGCTTCTGTTGATGGTGCCACGCACCGAAGCACCCAGAACCTGGGGCCGCGAGAACAGGCCCCCCAGCGGAAACGGGTAACGCCCGATCTTGTTGATCCGAGCATCGAGCGTGACCGGCCGGGTCTGCCCCAGGAGTTCCAGCGTCCCGTGCAGGCGGCCCTGTCCGTCGCCGGTCTTTTCCCAACGCTGCGGGACGAACACCATCCGGGGATAGGTTTCGACGTCAAGAAAGTCACTTCCGCGCAAATGTTCATCCCGTTTTTCGTGATTGGTGAAGACGCTGTCCGTGTGAATGATCCACTCCCCCCCGCCGATCGCCATCGTCTCGGCGTCGTAGAGGAAATGGCCCTCAGCGCGCAGGAACATCCCCAACACCCGGGCAAAGCCGATGTGATCGACCAGGAAGCCGGCCGCGAAGTGTTCCTGGTCGATCTCCCAGCGATCCATGTCCGCGCTGGTCGCCCCAGGAAGGGCCAGCAGCAGCACCAGTATGAGCGCGGATTCCGCGTACAAGCGGTTCGAGTACGGCAGCATCATGGGCATTCTCCTGCAAGGTTACGGTCCTGGCGGTAGAGCCAGAGCACGTCCACGGTGAAGGAATAGGTGAGCAGCAGCAACGCCGCGAGCGCAGTTGCGCTCGCGAGGCCGGGGGAGACCACGGGTGCCAGTGCCACCAGGAGCGCGACCGACTGCACGACACAGACCGTTTGCCGGCGCCGGCTCGGCGGCAGTTCACGCTGTAGCCAGGTCCAGCGCCATCCCGCAGCAACGAACAGGTAGCGCATCAAGCCGACCAACAGCACCCAGAGGCCCGCCTGTCCCGTCTGCCAGACCAACAGCGCGAGGATCAGGATCAGCAGGGCGTCGAGTTCCATGTCGAAGCGTGCGCCAAAGGCCGTGACGCGGCCCGTGCGCCGCGCCACTGCTCCGTCCAGTCCGTCGAGCGCCAGGGCGGTGGCCGCCAGCCCAAGCAGCCAGTAGGTTGCGTCCGCATCGAGATGGGCGGGGAGCAGCGCCATCGCTGCGACCGGCATCACCAGCGCGGCGCGCAGAAAGGTCACCCGGTTGGCGGGCCCCGGACCGTCGCGGTGAAAAGCCGCCGGTGTAGCATGCAGGACCATACAGACCAGAAGCCCGTAGGAGAGCAGCGTTGCGGCAAACACCGAGGCTGGCATCCCTGCCGCAAGGTGCAGAAGCGCCGCCCCGGTCAGGACGATCAGGAGTCCGATGGTCAGTTCCGTTCTCCAGACGCCCGCCTGCGCTAGGAATTGTCGGGCCTGCCGCCGCAAGCCTGTGTGTGGAAGCCTGGTTTTCATGGGTGTCTTTCCTGGATCCTGTCAGCCCACAAGAGCGGCACAGTCCGTTTGCATCGGGCACTGCCGCTTTCGACCGTGTTCAGCGGCATTTGTTGTGGCGGTTGGATGGTGACGATGAGTACCATGCAGCGACGCCCGCAACCCAACGGAGACCGATGAACATGCCCGCGGAGATCGCCCGCGCCTTCTGGATCATGCAACCCGGCGCCGGGCGCATCCGGGAGGAGACCCTGCCGGCGGCACGCAACGGCGAGGTGCTGGTCCGCAGCCTCTATTCTGGGATCAGCCGCGGCACCGAGACCCTGGTCTTCACCGGCAGGGTCCCGACAACACAGTATGAGGCCATGCGAGCCCCGTTTCAGGCCGGCGATTTTCCAGGCCCAGTCAAATACGGCTACATCAGCGTCGGGCGCATCGAGGAGGGTCCGGCCGACCGCATCGGGGAGACGGTCTTCTGTCTGCATCCGCACCAGGACAGGTACCGGGTTCCCGGTTCTGCTGCGGTTCCGTTACCCGCAGGGGTGCCACCGGAACGGGCGGTGCTCGCAGCGAACATGGAGACCGCCATCAACGCCCTCTGGGACGCCGGCCCGCTTGCGGGCGACCGGATCGTAATCCTTGGCGCCGGCGTGCTGGGTCTGCTGACCGCCTGGCTCTGTCGGCAAATCCCCGGTACGCAGGTCACGATGATCGACATCAACCCGGCGCGCCGGGCCGCGAGCGCCGCGTTGGGGATCGAATTCGCCCGGGAGTTTGCGGAGCCTGCCGCCGCGGATCTGGTCATTCATGCCAGTGGGCAGCCGGATGGCCTGACCGAGGCCCTGCGGCACGCTGGCCTGGAGGCCACCGTGCTGGAACTGAGCTGGTATGGCGACCGCCCGGTAACGCTGCCCCTCGGCGAGGGCTTCCACTCGCGCAGACTGGTGTTGAAGAGCAGCCAGGTGGGCCGGATTCCGGCACATCGGCAGGCCCGCTGGAACTACCGTCGCCGCATGGGGCTCGCCCTGAACCTGCTGCGGGCGCCGGAACTCGATCACCTGATCACTGGCGAGAGTGTCTTCGATACATTGCCGGCGGTGATGACCGAACTGGCCCGCGGCGGCGGTGACACCCTCTGCCATCGAATCCGGTATCCCTGACGCGGTTCGGCCGCACTCAGACCCGGGGAACCGCCGGAACGAATCCGCTGACCCACGGTCATCGAACAACGATCATCCCGTGTTTCCGCCGCCCTTCCAAAGGAGTCCGCATGTACAGTCTCAATGTCCGCGACCACTTCATGATCGCTCACAGCTTCAATGGAGAAGTGTTCGGCCCGGCCCAGCGCCTCCACGGCGCCACGTATGTGGTCGATGCCACCTTCCGCCGCGAGGACCTCGATTCGGACGGGCTGGTGGTGGACATCGGCCTCGCCAGCCAGCAGCTGTCCGC
>PUOZ01000169.1 GCA_003553165.1 Thioalkalivibrio sp. | reverse complement strand
GTACCAGGGCCTCCGCGACCTCGTGCCCTCGGTGCCGGAGCCGCGTATCGTCCTGCTCTCCCCGGGGCCATTGAACGAGGCCTGGTTCGAGCACGTGCTGTTTGCGCGGCAACTGGGCCTGACCCTGGTCCAGGGGCAGGATCTCGTGTTCCGCGACGGCTTCATCTGGCTCAGCACGCTGGGTCAGCTGGAGCGGGTCGACGTGATCCTGCGCCGGGTAGACGACGCATGGTGTGATCCGCTGAGCCTGAACCCGGATTCCAGGCTCGGCGTCGCCGGTCTGGTCGAGGCCGTGCGCCGCGGCAATGTCGTCGTCGCGAACGCCCTCGGTACCGGTCTGCTGGAGAGCCCGGCCTGGCCGGCGTTTCTGCCGGCGATCGCGCGTTTTGCGCTGGGCGAGGACCTGCTGATGCCCTCGGTCGCGACCTGGTGGTGCGGCGAGCCGGACTCGCTGGAACACGTGATCGCGCACAGCGAGACACTCGTGGTGCGCAGCGTTGATCGAACCGAGGGTGGGCGGCCGCTGTTCCTGGCCGGGCTGCCGGAGGAGGAGCGCCGCCGTCTTTGTGCGCAGATCCGGAGGCAGCCGACACGCTTCGTCGGCCAGGAATGCATCGGGCTGTCGACCATGCCCTGCCTGAACGAGGCGGGTTTCCTCGAGCCCCGGCACGGGACTGTGCGGGCCTTCACCTGCCAGTGCCGTGAAGGCTCCCTGGTGCTTTCCGGGGGCCTGACGCGGGTTGCCAGCCGCCCCGAGACCCGGCTGGTTTCGAACCAGGAGGGAGGGGTCAGCAAGGATACCTGGGTATTGCGCAGGGCTGGAGTGGCGCCCGCGCATGCCGAGGCATTTCCGGAACCGGAACCCGGCGTCAGCCAGCCTGCGAGCCTGCCGCGCCGTGTCGCCGACAACCTGCTCTGGGCCGGGCGTTACGCCGAACGTGCCGAAGGCCTGATCCGCTGGCTGCGCCTGGTCCTCCGGCGGCTGCAGGTGGCGCGCTTCGAGGCCCGGCCGGGCGATGAGGTCTCCGGCTACATGCTGCGGGCGCTCACGCACCTGAGTGGCAGTTATCCGGGGTTCGTGGGGGCCGCTGGCAAGGGCAGGGATCTCCATCGGCCGGAATCGGAGCTCCTTCGGCTCCTGACCGATGCCCGTGTCCCCGGCAGTGTGCCTGCCGCGCTGAATGCCCTGCACAATACCGCCAACGCCCTGCGCGACCGGCTCTCTGCAGAGAGCGTGCGCGTACTGACGGGACTGAGGGAGGTCGGGCAACCCCTGGCGGCCTTGCGGGATCCGCTGGCGGCGGAAAGTATCCTGGACGAGCTCACGGTGCACCTGCTGGCACTTTCGGGATTGACCCATGAAAGCATGCTGCGCCATCACGGCTGGCGTTTCATGGACAGCGGACGGCGGCTGGAACGTGGCCTGATGTTGGTGAACCTCCTGCGCGCGACGCTGGTGGTGCCGCCTGAGCCGCGACAAGCGGTGCTGCTGGGCGACATGGTGCTGGCCTTTGCCGAAAGCCTGTCCATATTCCGTTCCCGGCCGGAAAATCGGCGCAACGCCCTCGGGCTGCTGGACCTGCTGTTGCTGGAGCCGGAGAACCCGAGGGCGCTGATCTATCAGCTGGACCGCCTGGTGGAGCATGTCGAACAGTTGCCGCGTCTTGGCCACGGCGAACGCCTGCCCGCGCATGCCCGCCACCTCGAGGAGGCCCGTTCCCGCCTGCGCCTTGCCGTTGTCGGAGACTGGGCCGAGCCCGAGGGCGGGCTGCGTGCGCAGCTCGATGCGCTGCTGCTCCAGCAGCAGCAGGAACTGGCGGCCTGCTACCAGGCCATGTTCGCGTATTACCTCGCTCCCGCGCCCACGCTGCCGCTCGTGGGACCTGCGCCGTGATGCGATACCGGATCACCCATGTCACCCGGTACCGTTACCCGGCCACGGTGCACGGCAGCCTCAACGAGTTGCGGCTCAAGCCGCGGGCGACGCCGTTGCAGAGGCTGTACGCCTTCCAGATCGACGTCGTTCCGCGGGCCAGTTACCTGGCAGAGTACGTGGACGCCTTCGGAAACCCGGCCAGCGTCCTCGGCATCCAGGAAGCACACCGGGAATGGAGCGTGACCACCCTATCGGAGGTGGGCAGGGTCGTGGTCGAGGCGGAGCTCCCGTTTGATCCTCCGCTATCGCTGGCCGAGGTCCGTGAGGGCCTGCGCCGGGATTGCAGGGCTGACGCGCTGGAGGCCCGCGCTTTCAGCCAGGCATCGCCGTTGCTCCCCGAACTGCCGGACCTGTTGCAGCGCGTGGGGCTGACCGTGGACCCGGGGCAGGGTGTCGAGGCGCTGGGCCTGCAACTGTCGCGGTTCATCTTCGACGAGTTCGACTACCGGCCCGGGCAGACCGAGGTCAGCACGCCCCTGAGCGAAGTGGTCGCAAGGCGCGTCGGCGTGTGCCAGGACTTTGCCCATCTCGCGATCGCATGCAGCCGTGCGTTGGGCATTCCCGCTCGCTACGTGTCCGGATACCTCGAGACCATCCCGCCCCCAGGCACCAAAAGGCTCGTGGGTGCGGACGCAACGCATGCCTGGTTCGCGCTCTATGATCCGATCCGCGGCTGGCTGGAATTCGACCCCACCAACGCCACCGTACCGGATCAGCGCTACGTCACCCTGGCCTGGGGTCGCGACTACGGTGATGTGGCTCCGATCCGTGGAGTCGTCCGCGCCAGTGGCGCCAAGCACACCCTGACGGTCTCGGTGGATGTGCAGCGGGTCGAGGAGGCGGTACCGTAGCGCTCAGCGGTTGGACTTGGATGCCGGCCTGGAAGCGCGCGCGTGGAACAGGGTCCCGCGTTTCTTTCTCCCCTTCGTCGCCTCCCAATCGAAGCGCGGCAGATCGATGAAGGCCTTCTTGATGTTGTCGTCCCAGGCGTGTGTCAGAGCGTGCAGATAGTCGTTGTCGGCCTCCAGGCACAGGTAGTGCTCGAAGGCATAGGACCCCGCTTCGTAGACGAAGACCTCGAGCGGAGGGCCGACGGTGAGGTTCGAACGAATGGTGGAGTCGATGGACACCAGGGCGCAGCGCGCGGCATCGCCCAGTTGCGTGGAGGGTGTGATGATGCGGTCGAGTATCGGCTTGCCGTACTTGCTCTCGCCGATCTGCAGGAACGGTGTGTGTGTGCTGGTGGTGATGTAATTCCCCTGCGGGTATACGCGATAGATTTCGGGCTCTTCACCCTGAATCTGGCCGCCGATGATCAGCGTCGCCTCGGCGACGATGCCCGATTTGGACAATGCCTCCGAATGCTTCTCCTGTTCTTCCCGGTTCACCCGGCCGAGATACTCGGCCGCCTCGGACATGTGGGCGGCGTCGGCGAAACCGCCCTCCACGCCTTCCTCCATCTCGCGCTTGAGCCGATTGACCACCGCCTGGGTGGTCGCGAGATTGCCCGCCGTGAGCACGACGAACAGACGCTCACCCTCGGTTTCGAAGGTGTGCATCTTGCTGTAGGTGCTGACCTGGTCCACCCCGGCGTTGGTTCGCGAGTCGGAGGCGAACACGAGGCCGTCATTGAGCTTGATCGCAACACAGTAAGTCATCGGCGGGGGACATCCGGGGCAACGCGGACCCGGAATACTAGGACCGGGCACCGCCAGCGTCAACGAAAACCGTGGGCCATTTGCCGTAAGGTACCCATGAGCGGAGCGAATTGCACCGGCTGATGCCGGGGCGTGCGCCGGTGTGTCGGGTCGTCCCGCTGCGGTTCGTGGCGCCCGGTGGCGACCCTCGGCCGGGTCACGATCAGGTCAGGGTTTGATCACCGTCAGCCCGAGCAGATGCCAGAGCTGCATGCCTCCCCGGTACCATTTCAAGCGGTCCGCGGGGTAGCCGAGGTTGGTCAGGGTCCGCATGTTGGTGGGCGACTGGCCACACCATGGACCGTTGCAGAAGAACACCAGCGTCTTTGCCTGGCTGAAATCATGGAAGCTGCCATCAAAGATCACCCCGAAATCCTCCAGGTAGCTTTCGACCTGCAACGGATCCGCGCCGGAACCGAAATGCAGGCGGTCCCAGGGGAGATTGATCGCCCCTGGAATCGTGCCCCTTGCGTATTCCGCGGCCGTGCGCGAGTCGATCACCAGGATGCTGTCGTCCTGGCCCGTCCGCTGTAGGTAATCGAGCAATTCGAGTTCACCCAGTGTCTCGATACCGGGCCCGGCCGACATCGGCTGGATGCAGTAGGGAGGGCAGGGCCGCGAGGTCATGCTGAAGTCGGGTGTGACGATGTTGAACGTGTCCTGATCCCGCTGAATGACCACCGGTTCGCCCTCGTGCAGGACTTCGACGTGGCCTATCGTGGCGGTGATGCCGACCTCGGGCGGTTCGGCATGAATCGGGGTAAAGGCGAGCGCCAGAGCGATCAGGAACAACGGAGAGTACGCATGCCGCATCGACATCAGGAACTCCTGGTACGCGTTGCCCGAAATGGGGCAGCGCAGACGGATGCCAGCCGTGACCCGCGTGGGCACTGCCCCGGTCGGGACCGACCGGGGCGGGGCCGTGGACGAGGGCTCAGGCCTTGCCTTGAAGCTGCGCCACCACGCCCTCGTTTTCCAGGGTGGAGATGTCGGAGGTGATCTCCTCGCCCTTGGCGATGGAACGCAGCAGACGGCGCATGATCTTGCCTGAACGGGTCTTTGGCAGACCGTCGGCGAAGCGGATGTCGTCCGGCTTGGCGATCGGCCCGATGTGATCGCTGACCCAGTTGCGCAGGGTCTTCACCATCTCGTCGGCCTCGGCGCCCGTCGGACGATCGCCCTTCAGGATCACGAAGGCGACGATGGATTCGCCCTTCACGTCGTGGGGGCGGCCGACGACAGCAGCTTCCGCGACTGCTTCGTGCGCGACCAGGGCCGACTCGATCTCCATCGTGCCCAGGCGGTGTCCGGAGACGTTCAGCACGTCGTCGATGCGGCCCATGATCCAGAAGTTGCCGTCCGGATCGCGGCGCGCCGAGTCCCCGGCAAGGTAGTACTTGCCGTCGAACTTCGGCCAGTAGGTGGACTTGTAGCGCTTGTCGTCCTGC
>PUOZ01000306.1 GCA_003553165.1 Thioalkalivibrio sp. | reverse complement strand
GATCCCGGCGCAGTTGATCAGGACGTCGATCGGACCGACACGGGCCTCGATGTCCTTGACCATGTCGCTGGAGGATTCAAAAGAGGAGACGTCACCGGAGGCAATCTCGAACGTGTTGCCTTCAGCCCGCTGCTTCTCCTGCCAAGCCTCGGCGTCGTCCTTTTCCGCCGGGTAATAGCCCGCGACAACCTTGAAGCCCTTGGCAGCCAATTCGACGCAGATCGCCGATCCGATACCGCCGATACCCCCGGTCACTAATGCAATACGTTCAGCCATGAATCCTCCGTTGGCGGCCTGTCGGAGGCAGCCGGGGCGGACCATCCAGGCCCGAACCCGGCTGCTCCCGGCCGGTTTGCTGTCATTTACGCGGTAGCCTTGGCCGCCGCCTTTTTCACGGTCTCGCCGGCTGCCTGCATGTTCTTGCTGGCGAGCTGCATCTGCTTGTCCATCACGTCGGCGGCGGAATCGCGCGCTTCAGTGAGTACTTCGATAGCACTGCGGTAGTTCTTCAGCCACTCCTGACCGTATTCCTGGGTCAGCTTCGCCTGGCTGGCCACCAACTCCTGGTAGCCCTTGGCCTTGGTCGTGCCTTCCATACCCTTGGCGCTGGTTTCCAGCATGGTGTTGGTCAGGTCGAGTTGCTGCTGAAACAGCCGCTCGGTGGCGCGCATGTTGATTTCACCCAGCTTGCGCATCGTTTCGAAGCTGCTCTGGGCCATTTCATTATAGGCATCGAACATCTGGTTTTGCATGATTCTCTCTCCGTTAAATGCCACCACACCCGCTTGGTGCAGTGCAGCATTGTTGCATTGCAGCATAGGCAGGCTTGCAGGCAATGTCAAGCCCGGTGAAAGGTTCTCTGCGGGAGGTAGGAGAGGTGGTTCGGATCCTGGGCTGTACCCGGACCAGCGAACGCTGATCGGGGGGCGAACGGGCTGCATGCGGCGCCCACGAAAGGCGGATCCGCGGGAGACGGTGCGCTAGGGCGCGATTTGTGGCGGGATGGAGTTGCATCCGGTCGCGGGTCGCGGGTCGCGGGTCGCGGGTCGCGGGTCGCGGGCTCGGACCGGGCGGTAACGACGCGAGCTACTTCTTCTGTTGGCCCCGCGACGAGCGGCCGATCCCGGGCAGGTTGGCGGCGCGGAAGAAGCCGTCCTGCATTTCGCGCCAAAGTTCCATGTTGCGTTCGGTCAGATCGGTCCAGGTCTGGAGGGCTTCGCCCGGGACCAGCTGGTCGAGCTGCGCCTGCATCTGCTCCTGCTGCTCGGAATAAAGTTTCAAGCTCTGATCGAGAAAACTGGAGAAGGCGTCCTGCAGTGACTCATCGTAGAAGCGGATGAAACGGGTGAGCATGTCGGTGGTGAACAGCGGATTGCCGCCCGCCTCCTGCTCGGTAATGATCTGGATCAGGATGCCGCGGGTGATGTCATCGCCGCTCTGCGTGTCCACGACCTTGATGTCAGTGCCTTCGCGCACCAGTCGCTGCACGTCGACTAGCGTGATGTACCGGCTTTCCTCGGTGTCGTACAGCCGACGGTTCGGGTATTTCTTGATCAGTCGTGGGTCGGTCACGAACGCTGCCCCTGTCAGCCTTTTATGGTTTGATTCTACATGATGACAGGGTGTTTTTCCGGTGCGCCGAGATGTCCCGCGCGCCAGCGAACCGGGCGCGCGGGGTACGTGCCAAACAGCCTATTCGACGAGCTCGAGGGCCATCGCCACGCCTTGTCCGCCTCCGATGCAGAGCGTGGCAAGCCCACGTTTGGCACTGCGCCGACGCATGCCGTGCAACAGCGTGACCAGCACGCGGGCACCGGAGGCGCCGATCGGGTGCCCGATGGCGATCGCGCCGCCGCTGACGTTGACCTTGGACAGATCCCACTCCAGCGCCTTGTTCACGGAGATCGCCTGCGCTGCAAACGCCTCGTTGGATTCCACCAGGTCCAGATCCGCGGGGGTCCAGCCGGCCTTTTTCAGGCAGTCACGGGTGGCCGGGATCGGGCCCGTGCCCATGATCGAGGGATCCACCCCGGCGGCGGAGAAGGCGACGATGCGTGCGATCGGCTTCAGTCCGAGCTCTTTGGCCTTGCTCGCGGTCATGACGATGACCGCAGCCGCGCCGTCGTTGATTCCCGAAGCGTTGCCCGCGGTGACCGTTCCATCCTTGGCAAACGCCGGACGCAGTTTGCCGAGGCCTTCCGCGGTGACGCCGGCCCGGGGAAACTCGTCGGTGTCGAAGACCTTGGGATCGCCTCTGCGCTGCGGGATCTCGATCGGAACGATCTCGTCGCGGAAGACGCCGTCGCGGATCGCCGCTTCGGCGCGCTGCTGTGATTGCGCGGCGAACGCGTCCTGTTCCTCGCGGCCGATGTCGTATTCTTTGGCGATGTTCTCCGCCGTGTTGCCCATGTGCACGTCGGTGATCGCGCACCAGAGCCCGTCGTTGATCATGGTGTCCTTCATGGCCCACTCACCCATCTTCATGCCCGAACGCGAGCGGGGCAGGGCATGCGGGGCGAGGCTCATGCTTTCCTGGCCACCGGCCACGACGATTTCCGCATCGCCACAGCGGATCGACTGCCAGGCCAGGTGCACGGCCTTGAGCCCTGAGCCACAGACCTTGTTGATGGTCATCGCCGGCACCGTGTGCGGGATGCCCGCCTCGAGAGCGGCCTGTCGCGCAGGGTTCATCCCTGCCGCGCCGGTCAGGACCTGCCCGAGGATGACTTCGCTCACCTGCTCGGGTTTCACGCCCGAACGTTCGAGCAAGCTGCGGATGACTGTGGCGCCGAGCTTGCTGGCGGGGATCTCAGCCAGTGAACCCAGCAGGGTTCCAACCGGCGTGCGTGCGGCACCGACGATCACGATTTCTTCACTCATCTCCTGCTTCTCCTCTGGATGTCTGCCCTCTGCGGGTCTGGCGCGCCCGGGGCCTGTAGGGCCGATGGGGGGTTGATTATGGCATGCTTGTGCCCGGGGGCCTCAAGCACCGGCGACGGTGTCGGGGGCGCCAAAGCGCTGCCAGCGCGGCACCTTCGGCGCCGCGGCATAATGGTGCGGCGCACAAAACCCGTGCTAGTATCCCCAAGAGGTTCTAGTATTGGGAAGAGACCGCAAGACCGCTGCGCGCGGCAACTATCAGGAGAGAGAGATGGCTGATTCGGATTCGACCGGCGACCAGTGGCTGGAAGCACAACGTCGCTATTGGGACGCGTGGATGGACATGGCCCGCCGCGGCCTCGAGGCAACGACCCCGGCACAAAAGGCGTCGGCGAATCCCTGGGCTGATGCGATGGAGCAGTGGTGGAAGTCGGTTGCGCCCAACACACCGAAGCCCGCGCAGGACCTGCTCGGACAGATGGTCAACCTGGGCAAGAGTTATTTCTCCATGGCCGAGGGCCTGGGGAAGATGGATCCGACGACCGACACCACGCAGATCGTGGAGAACTGGACGCGGATGATGACCGAGGCCTTCAGTAGCGCCGGCCAGGGAATGAACCCCTTTGCCGGTGTGGCGGGCAAGGCCGGTCGGCAGGGACTCGCCTTCTGGGACCTGCCCTTCGACACCGTGTCGCGCACGATGTCGGCCGGGATGCCGTTACCGGGCGACTTCATGAAGGCCTTCGAGGTCGAGCGGCCCACCGACGTGCGCGAACAGATGGACCGGATGCTGTCCGCTCCCGCACTCGGTTATGCTCGTGAGTCGCAGGAGCAGCACCAGAAGTTTGCACGCCTGATGCTTGAATACGAACAGGCGATGAGCGAGTACCAGGCCGGCTTCGGCGGTCTCGGGGCCCGTTCGATGGAGGCCTTCAAGAACCGCCTCGAGGATCGGGCGCAGAAAGACGGTCCGGTGAACTCGATCCGCGAGGTGTTCAACATCTGGGTGGATGCCTGCGAAGAGGTCTACGCGGATTACGCGATGTCCGATGAGTATGCCCGCCGGTACGGGCGCATGGTGAATGCGTTGATGGCGGTCAAACATCAGGGTACGCAGTTGGTGGACGAATGGCTGGAGGCCATGAACATGCCCACCCGGGGCGACCTGGGTACGGTGCAGCGGCGCCTGCACGACACCCGCGTCGCCTACCAGAGACTCCGCGTGCAGACCGAGTCGATGCGGGCGGAAATGGACGCAATGGCCGGGCTCGGCAGCGAGGTCGAGGAGCTGCGGGCCGAGATGGCGGAGTTGCGCAAGCAGCTCAAGGCCCTGGCTTCGACGAGCGCGCCTGAGGCTGAAACCAAGGCCGAAGCCAAGGAAGCCAAGGAAGCCAAGGCCGAAGCCAAGAAGGAAGCCGCGGGGAAGGCCGCAACTGCGGGTAAGGGCGATGACAAGCCCGCCGCCGCCGGACCAGCGAAAAAGGCTGCGCCCAAGCGCGCACGGACCGCCAGCACCACCACCCGTAAGCCCGCCACCACGCGGAGGAAGACCCAGTCATGAGCCCGATCCAGATCCGACCCGACGAAGCCCTCGACGAGCTGACCAAGTTCCAGGCCAAATTGACGCACGGTGTCCAGAACCTGATGGAGACCGACGACATCACCACCGGAGTAACGCCAAAGGAGGTCATCTATCAGGAAGACAAGATGACTCTCTATCGCTTTCAGGCGCCGGCGAGCGTGGTGCAGAACAGTGTGCCGGTCCTGATCGTCTACGCTCTCGTCAACCGCCCGTACATGGCGGACCTGCAGGAGGACCGGTCCACCGTCCGGGGTCTGCTGGACGCCGGCATGGACGTTTACCTGGTCGACTGGGGCTACCCGGACCGCTCGGACCGGTATCTGACGCTGGACGACTACATCAACGGCTACCTGGACCGTTGCGTGGACGTGATCCGGAAACGGCATCGGCTGGACGCGATCAACCTGCTGGGGATCTGCCAGGGCGGCACCTTCAGCCTCTGCTACGCGGCGACTCACCAGGACAAGGTGGCCAACCTGGTGACCATGGTGACCCCGGTCGATTTCCAGACCCCGGACAACATGCTCTCGAAGTGGGTGAAATACCTGGACGTCGACCTCACCGTCGATGCCCTGGGCAACATCCCGGGGGAGATGCTGAACTGGACCTTCCTGAACCTGAAGCCCTACCGGCTGATGGGGCAGAAGTATCTCGACATGGTGGACGTGCTCGACAATCCCGACCAGGTGG
>PUOZ01000295.1 GCA_003553165.1 Thioalkalivibrio sp. | reverse complement strand
GCGCTTATTTCTTTTTCACCGGCAGTCCGGCGGACTGCCAGGCCTGGAGGCCGCCCTGCAGGTTCGTGACATCGGTGAACCCGGCGGCGACCAGCTGCGAGGCCGCCACGGCCGAGCGGGCACCGGAGCGGCAGTACACCACCACCGGGGATTCCTTGAAACGCTCGATGTCCTTGACCCGCTGCTTCAGCACACCCAGCGGGATGTGCCGGGCGCCGCCGATGCGCCCGCCGGTGAATTCGTTGTCCTCGCGCACGTCGAGGACCAGCGCGCCCTCCTGGTTCATCACGCGCACCGCCTCCGCAGGCGGCAGGGCGCGGTATTTGCGGGTCAGGCGCTGGAACTCCGTGTACAGGATCAGCGCGATGATTGCGATCAGGGCACCCGAGAGAATCGGGTGATTGCCCAGGAATTCCGGCAAGCGTTCAAGCATAGGGAGAACCGTTGGGGGTCAGGAACGACAGAAAACTTCCTGCATCATACTGATCAGACGCAGCGTACGGGAGTCGCCGACGCGATAATACACGCGGTTGGCATCCTTGCGCGTGGCGAGGATGCCCTTGTCGCGCAGAATGCCGAGATGCTGCGAGATGTTGCTCTGCGAGGTGCCCACCTGGTCGACGATCTCCTGTACGCTGATCTCGCGGTCCCCGAGGATGCAGAGTATCTTCAGGCGCAACGGGTGCGACATCGCCTTCAGCGAACGCGAAGCGCGCTCGATGTCTTCGTCCTTCGTCATCAGGGCTTCGTCGAAGCAGCTTGGTTCGTGAGTCACGGTGAGACACCCGTATTTTTGGAAGATCATGGGCCGGAACGACTATCGCGCGGAATATAAGCAATCAAAAGTACTCGCATATTCCCCTGAGCGCAATGCTTGATATGGAGAAAGCGCCCCGCTTACAGCCTCTTGGGTGGCTTTTTTTGGCCGCGCTGGTCCTGTTTGCCCTCCCCGCCGCGGCCGTCGAGACCGGCGCCGAGCTCGAGGCGACGCGTGAAGCCATGCTTGCCCTGGAACGCGAGCAGCAGCAGCGGCTGCGCGAGATCGAGCGCCTGGAGGAACGGGCCGCCGAGGCGGCGCGGCGCGACCAGGAGCTGCGGACCGAACAGCGGCGGCTGGCCGCGGCCGTTGCGGACCGCGACCGCGCGGTGGCCGCGCGCCAGCGGGAGGTCGACGAACGCGAACGGGAACTGGCCGGGGCCAGGGAGGAGGCGAGACAGTTGCTGCGCGGCCAATGGCTGCGCGGGCGCCATCTCCACTGGGCGCCAGCAGACGACCGCATGGCGCGACATCAGGCCGCGCTCGACGCCCGGATCCAGGCACAGCGCGAGCGGGCCCTGGCCGCTATCGCAGAACAGGTGGACGCGCTGACCCTGGCGCGCGACCGCCTGGCTGCGGCCCGGGATGAATTGGTCGCGCAGGAAACCGAGGCGCGCCGGATGCTGCGTGCGATCGCGCGCCAGGAAGAGGAGCTCGCGGCGTTGCTGACCCGGATCCAGGACCAGGTGGAGAGCGACGCCCTTGAGCTCGAACGGCTGGAACACAACGCCCGGACGCTGGAGCAGGTTGTCCGCCGCATGGCGGCACAACCCGTGACCCCTGAACGCGCGCTGCGGACGCTCCCGACCGAGGCAACCCGGTTCTCGAATCGGCGCGGCACCCTGCAGTACCCGGTCGACGGCGGCTTTCTGCACCGCTTCGGCAGCCAGCGCGGCGGCGGCGTGCAGGCCCAATGGCGCGGTGAGGTCTTCGCGGTCGGCGACGATGCGCCGGTGCGCGCCGTGCATCCGGGGCAAACGGTGTACGCGGACTGGATGCGCGGCTACGGCTTCCTGGTCATCCTCGACCACGGCGAGGGTTATCTGACCCTGTACGGCAACAACCGGGAGCTGCTGGCCCGCCAGGGGCAGCAGGTCGCGGCAGGCGACGTGATCGCCCGGGCCGGCGCCACCAGCACCGTGATTGCGCCGGGGCTTTATTTCGAGCTGCGGCACCAGGGCCAGACATTGAACCCGCGCGCCTGGTGGCACTCAAAGTAGGAATCCTGAAGATACAGCCCCGGGCAGGCAGGAGCATTTCGGCACGGCCCGCCCGCGGTGTTACCATTTAATACAACAGCTTCCCGCGTGGGGATCACGAATATGAACAAGCGTTTCAGCGTCGGCTACGGCCTCGTCACCGGCGTCATCCTGGGGGTCTTCCTCAGTGTCTCCATCGGTGTCTTCGCCGACCGCAACGACGGTGCCAGCGCGGCGCTGCCAGTCGAGGATCTGCGCCGGTTCACCGACGTGTACATGCGCATCAAGCGCAACTATGTCTCCGAGGTCGACGACCGCGAGCTGCTCGACAACGCGATCAAGGGGATGCTGTCGGGACTCGACCCGCATTCCGCCTACCTGGACGCCCGCGAGTTCCGCGACCTGCAGGTCGGCACCAGCGGCGAGTTCGGCGGGCTCGGGATCGAGGTCGGCATGGAAGACGGCTTCATCAAGGTGATCTCGCCGATCGACGACACCCCGGCGAGCCGCGCCGGCATCCGCGCCGGCGACCTGATCATTCGCCTCGACGACACGCCGGTGAAGGGCATGACCCTGTCCGACGCCGTGAACAAGATGCGCGGCAAGCGCGGCACCGACATCACGCTGACGATCATGCGCGACGGTGCCGATGGCCCGCAGCGCATCACCATCACCCGCGACGTCATCCGGGTGCAGAGTGTGCGCTGGGAAGAGCTCGAGCCAGGGTTCGGCTACGTGCGCATCACCAACTTCCAGGCTCGCACGGCGCGCGATCTGGTCCGCGCGGTCGAGTCGCTGAAGGAGAAGGGGCCGCTGCAGGGACTGGTGCTGGATCTGCGCAACAACCCGGGCGGCGTGCTGAACGGCGCGGTGGGCGTCTCGGATGCCTTCCTCGACCAGGGCCTGATCGTCTACACCGAGGGCCGTCTGCAGGAATCCCAGTTCCGCTACACCGCCTCGCCCGGCGACGTGGCAGGCGGGGTACCGATGGTCGTGCTGGTGAACGAGGGTTCGGCGTCCGCCTCCGAAATCGTGGCCGGCGCGCTGCAGGACCACAAGCGTGCGGTGATCATGGGCTCACCGACCTTCGGCAAGGGTTCGGTGCAGACCATCCTGCCGCTGGCACAGGACACGGCGATCAAGCTGACCACGGCCCGGTATTACACGCCGGACGGGCGGTCCATTCAGGCCGAGGGCATCCAGCCCGACATCAAGATCGAGCCGCTGACCATCGCCCGCGTCGAGGATAACGGCCCGTCGATCAACGAGGCCCATCTGCAGAACCGTTTGGACAACGATAATTCGTCCGGCAACAACAGTGTGGAAAACGGGGCCAATACCGAGACGAAGGAGCCGCTGGTCCAGCGCGACTATGGCCTCTACGAGGCGCTGAACCTGCTCAAGGGCCTGGCCATCCTGGGCAATCGGCTGTGACCGAGACCCCGGAGAACATCCGGGTCCTGGTCCCGCTGGCTCCGGGCGCGGAGGAACTGGAGGCGGTGACCGTCATCGACCTGCTGCGCCGGGCCGGGTTCACCGTTGTGGTCGCCGGGCTGGACGACAGCCCGGTGCGCTGCTCGCGCGGCGTCGTGATCGTGCCCGACCAGCCGCTGGCGCAGGTCCTGAACGAGGACTTCGACCTGATCGTGCTGCCGGGTGGGCTGCCCGGTGCCGACCACCTCCGGGACGACTCCCGCGTGCAGTCGCTGGTGCTGCGGCAATCCGATGCCGGCCGCCTGGTTGGCGCCATTTGCGCGGCACCCAAGGCCCTGGCCAGCGCCGGGCTGCTGCAGGGCCGCCGGGTGACGGCCTACACGGGGGCGCTGGACGAAAGCGGCACGCCGTCCACCGGTGCCGCGGTGGAGGTCGACGCCGGCGTGGTCACCGGACGCGGTCCCGGTGTCGCCATGGATTTCGCCCTGACGCTGATCGAGCAACTCGCCGGCGTCGAGGCAAGGGCCCGGGTCGAGGGACCGCTCCTGCGCTGATCCAGCGCTCGGGACGCACCGGGCGAGGGCAAGGGCTTTTTTTCACCACGAAGAACACGAAGAACACGAAGAAGGGAAATAGTGAAATATGGCGTCTGGGGCGCGCGTCGGGCGCTGTGGGCGACTTCGGACCGTCCATCAGCGCGGATCTGAACAAGAACACCAGCCTCCCTTTCAAAACCTTCCCGGTCTTCCCGGTGAAAACGCCCTGCACCAGGCCGGGCAAGGGCTTCGTTTACCGGGAAGACCGGTGAGAACGGGAAGAAGGAAAATGAATGGTGGCCGTGGCTCGGGTTCCGGGCGATTGGCCAGGTCAGGCGCTGTGGGCGATTCGGAGCCATGCGTGGCGCGGGTAATATGGCAGGCGAGCACCCCCTAAAAAACCTTCGTGTTCTTCGTGTCCTTCGTGGTGAAAACGCCCTTCCAGAGGCTGGATAGGAGAGTCAGCCGCTGCTGAGGGCCTACGGTTCGAGCCACTCGGCGGTGTGGGGCAGGAAGTGGGCCAGGCCCTCGAGGACGCCGCCTGAGTAGTTGCCGTTCATGCCCAGAAACCCGCCGCGTGCAACGTAGAGGCGGTCCGGGTAGCCCGCCTCGGCGACCCTTTCCGTCGCCTCCTCGCGCACGTCGTCCGGGGCATTGCGCACCAGCACCGCCTGCAGGCCGCTGACCAGCACCTCGAGATCGTTGCCGCTGTCGCCGGAGAACACCGTCTGCGTGTCGCTAAACCCCTTTTCGCGCATCAGGAACCGGATCGCGTGGAGCTTGTTGGCCGCGGCCGGCAGCACATCGAGCAGGCCGCAGTCCGCAGCCTCGTCGATGCTCCAGATCAGGCTGGCGCGGACGCCGCGCGCATCGAGCCTCTGCCGGACCTCCGCGAGCAGCGCGTCGGGCCGGGTACCGGTGGGCGCGTAATAGCTCAGCTTGAAGTCGTTCTGCTTCTCCGGCTCCTGCAGGCGCAGATCGCCCAGTCCCTGCAGCAAGTCCGCGAGCGACGCGCGGTCATGGCCCTGCCAGTCCGGTGCGATCTCGTCGGACCAGGCGTCCCAGGGCCGCCATTCGCCATCGCGCACCTGGTAGATCGTCGTGCCGACATCGCCGATGGCGTAGTGCGGGATTGGCAGGTCGTAGTCGCGGATCGCGTCCTCCAGCAGGGCCTTGTGGCGGCCGGTGACGTAGACCAGCGTCGCCTCCGGACGGGCCG
>PUOZ01000254.1 GCA_003553165.1 Thioalkalivibrio sp. | reverse complement strand
GGTATCAGATCGCGGCGCCAGACACGCCGGCGCTGCGTTGGGCAAGTTTGCAATAGAGTGGCTATTCCTGCACTTGCCCGCCTTGCTCCGGCGCGTCTGGCTGTGCTCCATAGGCACCGAACTTCCCGCATGGCCCACTAGCCGATGGGTTTTCCGGCGCGGGATTGGCGAGAGGGCTCGCCTCCCACGGGGAAGGCCAATGCGGAGAATGCGTTGTGCACCACAGATCGTCCTGCGGAGCTTTCGTGATTACCAGGCTCCAGGAAGGACGCCTGTCCGCGCGAACGGGCGCGTTCCGATCAGTACCGCCCGTGCTGGTGCGAAATGTAGTTCGACATCTCCACGAACTGGGCATTCATGCGGTGCAGGATGTCATGCCCGACCTGGACGATGTTCTTCATCACCCGGTATACCAGCCACGGATCGCGATCGACCAGGGCCTCGAAATCCGCGCGGTTGAAGGAACAGACGGTTGGACTCCCGATGGCGCGCATCGAAGCGCTGTGCGGACGCCCGCCGACGAAACCCATCTCCCCGGCGATCTCGCCGGCCGAGAGGATGTGCAGGGTGACCTCCTCGCCCCCGCCGACGTTACGCGTCACGGCCATCTTGCCGGAGGTGATGACGTAGAGGGCGTCGTCCGTTTCACCCTCCTGGAAAAGCTTTTCGTTATCATTAAGCTTGCGACATAGGGAAATGCCCGCGAGCGCGTTGACCTGCTCGTCGGAAAGCCCCGAGGTCAGCCGTGAGCCACGCAGATCCGTATAGTTGTCAGTGTCACCCATTTCGTCCCCTGATGCGGTCATGGTGCGTCGGGCCACAGTATCCAACCGGGATCGCCAGACTTCAATGCCCGGGGCCGACCGCAACCAACACACGGCCCGCTTCGGGGCGAACCGCAGCCCGGGGTCACCGTCCGGGTTGCGTCATGCAACCGACTCTCCGGGAGAGCGCCTGATGCCATCCATCGAGACCCGAGCCGTACTGCCCGCAGACCCGGACACGGTCTTTGCCATGCTCCGCAAGGTGGAAGACTTTCCCCAGTACACCAGCGCCGTCGAGACCGTGACCCACCTGGGGGACGAGCGCTACCGCTGGCAGGTGCGCGTTGGCGGTGTCCAGTACCAATGGGTCGTGGAAATCGTGCAGAGCGAGGCGCCGGAGCGGCTCGCCTGGAAGTCGGTGACGGGAATTTCCAACACCGGGCGCTACCACCTGGCGCCGGTGGCAGGCGGTACCGATCTGCGGCTCGTGATCGACTACACCCTGAACAGCCGGATCCTGGACCGGACCGTCGGCAAACTCGCCGGCCCCGTCGTACGACGCATCAGTGCCGAGGTGCTGAGCCGCGTACGCGAACGCCTGGCCAGGTAGAGCGTGTTGAGCCCAGAGAATTCCACCACAAAGGCCTGACGCCTAACTCTCAAGGCCCTGCGCCACCCCTCACGATGAAAAGCCCCAAACCGTAGGTCGGGTTAGCCCACAGGGCGTAACCCGACGGGTCTCCTGCCCACCCGGGGCCGCAAAGCAGCGTCGTCCCCGGCCCGTCGGGTTACGCTACGCTAACCCGACCTACAGAACTGGACCGTGGTTTTCACGCCAACTCGAACGCAGGCTGACATGCCCCGGCGCCCGTCGAACCACCACGACCCGCGTTTGATCGGAATTCCTCGGTGACCGATGCGTCAAAAAGGGTATGACACGAACCGCGAAGACAGAAACCTGGAGGACTCGGGCAGCCGCCGCGCGGCGGGCGAAGGGAACGCGCATGCCGTTGCCGACCGCTGCTTTCCTGCTGCTGCTTCTGGCGTTCTTTCTTGCCGCCGCCCCGGCACCCGTCGCCGGTGACGACTATCCGGCCGGCTCCCGAATCGCGTGGAACGAGTTCGATCCGACCCTGTTCGCCCGCGCGCGCACCGAGAATCGCCCGCTGTTCCTGTACTTCCACGGCCAGTGGTGTACCTGGTGCCGCGACTTTCAGGACGAGAGCCTGGAGCACGACGACGTGGTGGATGTGATCCGAGAGGGCTACATCCCCGTCCTCATCGATCTCGACCGCCGGCGCGACCTGTTCACGCGCTACGGGGGCCGCGGCCTGCCCTTCGTGGTGATCGTCGATGCACACGACGACGTCAGGGGCCGGTTCACGGGCCATGTCGGACCGGCAGACCTGTCCCGTGTCCTGGCGGAACGGCGCCGCCAGATCTCCGTCACCGGACGCGAACTCAGCCCCGCCGACGAGCCCATTGAAAGCGTCGATGCCTTCCTGGAGATGCTGGACGAGGTCTACGATCCCCACGCCCGGCGATTGAGCGGCAGCGCGATGTTCGGAACGCTGAGCAAGCGCCCGCAACCGTGGACGCTGGCCTTCCTGCTGCGCCAGGATGCCTGGAGCGAGCGCCTGCCGGAACTGCTCGACCAGACGGCGCAGGACCTCTGGGATTCTGAAGAGGGCGGCTTTTTCTTCTTCTACGACCCGGATCAGCCCGACCATGAGCGGGCACGGGAGACTTCGAAGCGCCTCGACCAGAACGCCGCCTTCCTGTGGCTCTATACCGATGCCTATCGGCGTTTCGGGGATTCGGCCTACCGGCAGATCGTCGAACGCAACCTGGACTATCTGCGGACGCATCTCTGGAATGCCGACCAGCAGCGTTTCTACAGCAGCCAGTATTCGGACAACTTTTATTACGCCCAGCCCATGTCGGTACGCAGCAACCTGGCGCCGCCGCCGGTGGACCGGACCACCTACGCCGATGCCTCGGGACAGGCCATCGCCGCGCTGGTGCGGGCCGCAGAGGCACTGGACGACCCGAGCCTGCTCGACTGGGCTGGAGCCGCGCTGCAGGGGCTGGAACGGCACCTGCGCTCCGGGAACGAGTATCTCCACGCTCTGCCGGCCGACGGGCCTGCGGAGCTGGCGGGTTACCTACCCGCTCAGGTCTGGCCTGGCATCGCCTGGCACCTGTACGGCGCAGCGGCGGACGCCAGGGACGACACCATCGAGCAGGCGTTACTGGGGGCCGTGTCGTCCTATCTCGACCCCGGTCTCGATGCCTACCGCGAGCGCCGGATGGACGAATTCGAGCCCTGGGTCGAGACGCGCACGCAGGCAGCCCTGGCCTGGTGGCTGGCGCAGCTGCCGGCAGACGATGTCGAACGGGCAGGCGTGGACCCGGACCGGGGTCACGCACAGCTGGTCATTCCACCGGGCACCGACCCGGACGACGTGGCCCTGGGCTTCTGGGCCCTGGATCAGCAATGAACCCCACGCCTTATGGACTGCGGGAGCTTGCTCCCGCTTTCGAACGCCCAGCCCTAAAGCGGCGGCAACCCGCCGCACTCCAGATTGTGCTTACCTATTGGGTTCAAGGGTCCCGGGCTGCCCCCCCGGGCCCCTGCCTTCCGTTGCCGGAGAGTCTTCCAGAGAATCGATGAGCCGGATCTCGGCAGCCTCCGGAAAGCGTTCCAGAGGCGCAATACCTGCGTAGGGATCGACCCCATACTCGTGCACGCGGTGCAGGCTGAACGCGAGATAGGCGATGTTCAGCCCCAGCAACAGCAACAGCACCCAGCGCATCATCCCCGGCCCTCGGGAGTACGGCCAACGTGCTGCGCACAGAGCCAGAGTCCGTCGAACACCAGATCGGGCTCGACCCGAACCGGGTGCTCCAGCACTTCGGCCAGCCACGGACCGTCGCCGCCGGTGAGCCACCATTCGCCAGCGCCGGCGCCGTCTCCGGCCTGCTCGGATCCAAGCCGTTCCACCGCGCCTGCGAGCCCATGCATCCAGCCCCGCATCAGCGCCTCGGCAGTGTCATGCCCAGGGTGGCGAGGCTCCCGTGGAGAGGGCAAACGTCCCAGCGTGCCGCCAACCCGCGCCTGCAACTCCGCGGACAGCAACTCGGACACCGCGGACAGGCCGCGGCGAAAGCCCGGAAGAATGTAGCCGCCGAGATGACGCCCATCCGCGCCGAGCAGATCGATGGTGACGGCGGTACCGGCATCGATGACCACCGCCGGTTCCCGCGTACGCCCGAGCACGCCGAGTAAAGCGCAGTAGCGGTCGGCGCCGAACTGGCTGCAATCGTAGTCCAGACGGAGCCCCACGGGTCCCTCGGGCTCCGGTCGGACACTGTGGGTGGCGACGTCGCCATGTCGCGCCCGGATCGCCGTGCGCAACCCCTGCTCCCGCCCGTCTGCACCGACCCGGGCGAACCAGACTGCGCTCGGCGGCGTCTTCGGCAGCGCCTGGTCCAGCACAGCCACGGATCCCTCCGACTGGCCATGTTCCAGGACCGCGCCTGATCGGGCACGGACCTGCCACTTGACACGACTGCTGCCCAGATCGATCAGCCAGGTTTCAGTCATCGCCCAGCATCCTCACCGATATCTCCCCCGAGTACAGCCGTTTCAGGCCATCCGGCCGTTGCAGGAGCAGCGCGCCATTGCCGTAATCGATGCCGGCCGCGGTCCCTTCCTCGCCCGTGTCCAGTACCGTGATCCTGCGCCCGTACAGGTAGTCCAGCCTCGCATGGTCGTCGGCAACGGACGCGAGGCCGGACCGCGCGAAATCATCCCAGGCCTGGACGACTTCGACAAGGACCGCGCGCAGCAGGTCGGGCAACGCCGCTTCGGCCGATCCGGGCAGTTGCGAGAGATCGGCAACGCGGCGATCCACGCCCAGGGTATCCGCGCCGACGCGGTTCAGGCCGACCCCGGCCACCAGCGCCGGGAGCCGATCCTCGCGTGCAGCGCGGGCTTCGACCAGGACGCCGGCCAGCTTGGCGCCATCCTCGGTCACCAGATCGTTCGGCCACTTGAAACCGAAGCCGGAGAAGCCGCAACGCTCGAGCCCGCGCGCGACGCCGACGCCGACCGCCAGCGATAGCGCCGGATCCGCCAGCTCCCCGGGCCACAGTGCACGAGCCACCGAAAAAGTCAGGCTGGCGTCTGGGCTGGAGACCCAGGCACGGCCCCTGCGCCCGTGCCCGGCCGTCTGTTCGCGCGCCACGCAGACCTCGTAACGGTCCGGAACCAGGGTGCTCGATTCCAACAACCGGCGGTTGGTGGAATCGACGCGTTGCAGACGGTGCGCAGCACCCCAGCGGCCGGGCAGAGCCACCTCCAGCCCTTCAGCGAGGCCGTCCAAGCTTCGTTCCCAGCCCTGTGGTGAATCGTCAGTCACGGAAGGCTAGCAGCCTGTCGGACT
>PUOZ01000010.1 GCA_003553165.1 Thioalkalivibrio sp. | reverse complement strand
CGCGATCGGGTGCTCGGAATGCGTTTCCACGCTGGCTGCGAGGACCAACACCTCTGCCTCGTCGAAGCCGGTAACGGTCTTGATGCCGGTCAATTCGGGACGGCCCTCGGTCAGGGTCCCGGTTTTGTCCAGGGCGACCACCTCGATCCCGCGCAGGGCCTGCAGGGCATCGCCGCCGCGAAACAATACCCCCATTTCGGCCCCTTTGCCGGTACCCACCATGATCGACGTGGGCGTGGCCAGACCCATCGCGCAGGGGCAGGCGATGATCAATACCGCCACGGCGTTGACCAGTGCCAGGGTGAGTGCCGGGGCCGGCCCGACGATCACCCAGACGAGGAAGGTGAGCAGCGCGATACCGATCACCACGGGCACGAAGTAACGGGTCACCCGGTCCACGAGAGCCTGGATGGGCAGCTTGGAGCCCTGTGCCGCCTCCACCATGCGGATGATCTGGGCCAGCACGGTGTCGCTGCCGACCCGCGTGGCGGCGAAGGTCAGGCTGCCCTGCCCGTTCACCGTGCCGCCAACGACCCTCGATCCCGTCTCCTTCAGAACGGGGACGGGCTCGCCGGTGATCATGGACTCGTCCACCCAGGACGAGCCCTCAAGAACCTCGCCGTCCACCGGCAACCGCTCACCCGGACGCACCAGCACATGGTCGCCGGGACGAAGCTGATCCGCGTCGAGCTGGAATACCTCGCCTGCGCGCATCACGCGCGCGGTGCGCGGGCGCAAACCCATCAGCTTGCGGATGGCCTCCGAGGTTTCACCCCGGGCGCGCGCCTCCAGGAAGCGGCCAACGAGGATCAGGGTAATGATGACCGCCGAGGCCTCGAAATAGACGTGCACCGTGCCCTCGGGCAACAACCAGGGCACGAAGGTCGCAACCACCGAGTACCCATAGGCCGCCGAGGTCCCGAGCATGACCAGCGAGTTCATATCCGGTGCACCCTGGACCAGCGCCGGCCAGCCCTTGCGATAGAAACGCAGGCCGGGCCCGAACTGAACGACCGACGCGAGCAGGAAGAAAAGCAGGTAGACGTTCTGCGTACCCAGGGCGCCGTGCACCGCGTGGTGCAACGCGGGTATCAGGTGTCCGCCCATGTCGATGACGAAGATCGGCAGGGTCAGCGCCGCGGCCAGCGTCATGCTACGTTTCAGGGAACGGTGTTCCGCCGCCCGCGCAGCACGCTCACGGTCCGAGCGATCCGGCCCCGCTTCGCGAATCTCTGCCTCGTAACCCGCCGCTCCCACTGCGGCGAGCAGGTCGGGCGGGCCGGCGAGGTCCGGCAGATACTGCACGCGCGCAGTTTCCGAGGCGAGGTTGACGTTGGCCTCGACCACCGCCGGCAACTCGCGCAGCGCCTCCTCGACCCGCCCGACGCAGGAGGCGCAGCTCATGCCCCGTACCGTGAAGGTGATCTCGTCGCTGGCGGGTTCGTAGCCAGCCGCGGACACCGCCTCGACCACGTCCCGAGGCGCGGCAGCGCCCAGCTCCACCGTCGCGCGACCGGTGGCCAGGTTCACGTCCGCACCGCGCACGCCTGGCACCGCGCGGATTGCGTCCTCCACCCGGGATACGCAGGAGGCGCAGCTCATGCCGCCCACGGCCAGATCAAGCCTATCCCGACTCGAGTCCCGTCCTGCCTCGTCCAACAACTTCGTAGTCATGACAGGAGTCTAGACGGGAAACGGTGAACCCCCATCTAAATGACAAAGAGTGCTGCCAGGGTTGGCGCGAAAGTCCCGGTCCGGTTCTGTAGGTCGGGTTAGCGAAGCGTAACCCGACGCGCCGGGGTCCCGTGACCCATCACATCATCGAGGTGGAACCGTGGTGGTCGACCAGCGCGTGCAGGCGTGCAAGGGCCGCATCCATGCGCAATGCATCATCCGACGCCGGGCGCGCGCGCATGGCGTCGAGACGGCGAGCGGTTTCGGGGTTTGGAGCGCGGTCCTCGAGCGTCTGCAGGATCTCGTCCGCTCCGGCGAAGTCATTGCAGATCAGCACCATATCGCAGCCCGCGTACAGCGCGGCATGGGCGCGCTCTGTCGGCGAGCCCATCACTTCGGCCCCGGCCATCCCCAGGTCATCACTGAAGATCGCACCGTCGAACCCCCAGCGCATCCGCAGCAGGTCATGCAGCCAGATGCCGGAAAATCCGGCAGGATTGGCATCCAGTTCGGGATAGATCACGTGCGCCGGCATGATCCCGCCCAGCCGTGGCAACAGCGGCAGGAAGGCAGCGATGTCGTCGGCCTCGATTTCGGCAAGCGGGCGGGCATCGACGGGCACTTCCAGGTGCGAGTCGGCGGCCACGGCCCCGTGTCCGGGGAAGTGCTTGCCGACGCCGCGCATTCCGGCCTCATCCAGGCCGTCGAGCAGACAGCCTCCCAGCAGGGCGATCACATCCGCGCGCTCGTGAAAGGCGCGGTCGCCGATCACCTCGCTGATGCCGATGTCACGGTCGAGCACCGGAGTGAAGCTGAAGTCGATGCCGACCGCCTGGAGTTCCTGCCCCAGTACCCAGCCAGCGTCGCGGGCGAGTTCCTGGCCTCGCGCGGGATCATAGTTGAACACGTCGCCAACCCAATGCATCGGGGGCAGTTCGGTGAAGCCCTCGCGGAAACGCTGTACACGGCCTCCCTCGTGATCCACGGCGAGAAGCAGCTCGGGGCTGCGCAGCGATCGGATTGCTTGGACCAGTGCGCGAAGCTGTTCGGGATTCTGGTAATTGCGGGAGAACAGGATGACACCTCCTGTCGCAGGATGCAGCAGTCGCTCGCGGTCTTCCGGAGTCAGTTCGAGACCCGTGACACCCAGCATCACCGGGCCCAGGAAGTCGGTCATGGCGTCAAACCGGGTTGTGGCTCAGGTTGTCAGTCTAACGGGTTTTCGGCCAAGGGGCGCCATTGGCTATGCCTGCAGCCGTGGCGGGCCAGATGCTCCAAGCTGCGCAAGGCGCGTCCACGCAGGGTGCAGCCATTGCCAAATCCAAGGACCAGTTCCCCGGAAAACGCCTGCAGCCGAGTAGTGTGGATGCGACGCGTCCAAGACTCAGGATCCGGTACGCAGGATTGCCGCTTCCGGTCGGAAGGCGCACTCCTTCAACTCCTGAATGCGGTCACGCAGCTCCGCTGCCGCCTCGAACTCCAGGTCGCGTGCCTTCGCGTACATCTCCTTCTCCAGCCGCTCGATCTGGCGCGCGGCTGCCTCCGGAGAATCGATGTAGGCGGGCACGTCACCGTCGGCCACCTTGCGGCCCCGTCGTTTGTCGCCGGGCCGGCCGCCTGGACGCGCCTCGAGGATGTCGGCCACGGCCTTCTGGATGCCCAGGGGCGTGATTCCGTGCGCGAGGTTGTGGGCCGTCTGCTTTTCGCGGCGGCGTTCCGTTTCTCCCATCGCCCGTTCCATCGAGCCGGTGATCCGGTCGGCATAGAGGATGGCCATGCCGTTGACGTTGCGGGCGGCGCGCCCGATGGTCTGGATCAAGGAGCGTTCCGAACGCAGGAAGCCCTCCTTGTCGGCATCGAAGATGGCCACCAACGAGACTTCGGGCATGTCCAGTCCTTCGCGCAGCAGGTTGATGCCCACCAGGACGTCGAATTCGCCCAGGCGCAGGTCACGGATGATCTCCATGCGCTCGACCGTGTCGATGTCCGAGTGCAGATAGCGCACACGGATACCGTGCTCGGACAGGTACTCGGTCAGGTCCTCGGACATGCGCTTGGTGAGGGTGGTGATCAGCACCCGCTCGTTTCTCCCGACGCGGAGCGCGATCTCGGAAAGGCAGTCATCGACCTGCGTGCTGGCCGGGCGGACCTCCAGCCGGGGATCCAGGAGGCCAGTGGGCCGCACCACCTGCTCCACCACCGCCCCTGCATGCTCCAGTTCGTAAGGACCCGGCGTGGCCGACACGTAAATGGTCTGTGGCCGCAGATGCTCGAACTCCTCGAACCGCAAGGGCCGGTTGTCCAACGCCGACGGCAGGCGGAAGCCGTATTCGACCAGTGTCTCCTTGCGCGACCGGTCGCCGCGAAACATCCCGCCGACCTGCGGGACCGAGACGTGCGATTCGTCGATCACCAGCAAAGCATCCTTCGGCAGGTAGTCGAAGAAGGTCGGCGGCGGCTCCCCCGCGGCACGACCGGACAGGTAGCGCGAGTAGTTCTCGATGCCGGAGCAGTAGCCGATCTCCAGGATCATCTCCATGTCGAAGACCGTTCGCTGCTCCAGCCTTTGCGCCTCCACCAGCCGGTTCTCCGCGCGGAGGAAGTCCAGGCGTTCCTTCAGTTCCTCGCGGATCCAGTCGACCGCCTCGACCAGGGTCTCCCGCGGTGTGACGTAGTGCGTCTTCGGGTAGATGGTCAGACGCGGCACCGTGCGCAGCACCTCGCCCGTCAACGGGTCGAAGTAGGACAGGCGCTCGACCTCGTCGTCGAACAGCTCGATCCTCACCGCCTCGGTCTCGGACTCGGCGGGGTGGATGTCGATCACCTCGCCACGTACGCGGTAGGTCGCACGGCGCAGTTCCATATCGTTCCGGGTGTACTGCAGTTCCGCCAGGCGGCGCAGGATTTCGCGTTGGTCCACCCGTTCCCCGCGTTGGATGTGCAGCACCATGGAGAGGTACTTGCGCGGGTCGCCCAGGCCATAGATCGCGGATACGCTGGCCACGATGATCGCGTCCCGGCGCTCGAGCAGCGCACGAGTGGCGGATAGGCGCATCTGCTCGATATGGTCGTTGATCGAGGCGTCTTTCTCGATGTACGTATCGGACGAAGGTACGTAGGCCTCGGGCTGGTAGTAATCGTAGTAGGAGACGAAGTATTCCACTGAGTTGTGGGGGAAGAAGTCCCTCATCTCCCCGTAAAGCTGCGCGGCCAGGGTCTTGTTCGGAGCCAGAATGATGGTGGGCCGCTGCTGCTGCTCGATCACCTTGGCGATGGTGAAGGTCTTGCCGGAGCCGGTGACACCAAGCAGAACCTGGTGTGCCAGTCCGGCCTCCAGTCCCTCGACCAGCGCACGAATCGCCTCCGGCTGGTCGCCGGCCGGGCTGTAACTGGAAACGACTTCCAGCCTTTTGCCGCTTTCGGCCTTATCTTGTTCGTGGGATTTCAGTATCATTTGAACCTCGAAGCGGCGACCGCCGCACTCCATTTCCCCGTGCTCGCCCGAGGCCCGTCTTGGACATCCAGCTCTCCGAACGCGT
>PUOZ01000107.1 GCA_003553165.1 Thioalkalivibrio sp. | reverse complement strand
GTTCGCGACGATCACCGGGATCACCAGTGCGCTGGTGCTGCAGCGCTTCTTCCCGCCCCCACCGGCCACACCACGGGACGGTCCTGAAGCTCCGAATAGCCCGGATCAGGCCGAGCCGCCGCCCCCCGCCGAAGGGGAAAAAGATGCCAGCGAACCACAGCCGATGAACATCGAGGTCCCGGCCGAAGGCTACCCGGGCTGGGTCAGCGCGCTGGCGCTGGCGGGCGTACTCGCGATCATCCCGCTGACCATCCTGTACGGGCAGGTCATTGCTCCGTGGATCATCCCGGGGCTGATCCTCGGCTTCCTGCTATTCGGGGTGGCCCGAGGCGTGCGCATCTACGAGGTCTTCGTCGAGGGCGCCAAGGAGGGTTTCCAGGTCGCGCTGCGCATCATCCCCTACCTGGTCGCGATCCTGGTCGCCGTCGGCATGCTGCGCGCCAGCGGCGCGCTTGGCGTCTTCGTGGGGCTGCTGGCGCCCTGGACCACGCCGCTGGGAATGCCGCCGGAGGCCCTGCCGATGGCCCTGCTGCGGCCCCTGTCCGGATCCGGCGCCTACGGGATCATGGCCGGCATCATGCAGGACCCGGCCACCGGGCCGGACACCTATGTCGGCCTCCTGGTATCCACCCTGCAGGGCTCGACGGAAACGACTTTCTACGTGCTTGCCGTGTATTTCGGGGCAATCCAGGTGCGTCGGGTACGGCACACGCTGGCCGCGGCGCTGTCGGCCGACGTGGTGGCGGTGATTGCAGCCGTGTTCATCGTGAGCTGGCTTTTCCTGTGAGGCCCAATCTTGCGCTGCTTCCCGAACGCAAGGTCTTCCCGAAAAGGGGGCCACATGCGTACGCGCTGCAGGTCGATGGCGGGGAATTCATCCCGGCGATGCTCGACGCGATCGCAGGCGCGAAGGATCGCGTGTTCCTGGAGATGTACCTGTTCGTTTCCGGATCCGTTGCCGAGCGGTTCATCGCCGCGCTGGGCGGGGCCGCACGCCGCGGAGTGGCGGTATACCTGCTGATCGACGACTTCGGCAGCCGCGGACTGAGTCGCGAGGACCGTGAGCGCCTGGTCGCGGCGGGTGTGCACATGGCGCTGTACAACCCGCTCGGGCTGGGCCGCTGGCGCGTGTCCCTGTTGCGCAATCACCGCAAGCTGCTGGCCGTGGACGGAGCGGTCGCCTTCGTTGGCGGCATGGGCATCACGGACGATTTCGACCCGGAGTCACGGCGGGACGGTCAGCACTGGCATGAGGTGATGCTTCAGCTGCGCGGACCCTGCGTGGCCGACTGGGAGATCCTGTTCGCGCAATGCTGGCGACACTGGAGCATGCAACCCATCGCCCTAGCCACGCCACCGCCGAAGGTCGTACCGGGAGCAGCGGACGGACAGGTCGTGGGCCACGTCCGCGCCGGCGGCCGACCGGTGATGCGCTCGGTGCTGACCGCGATTCGCAAGTCCCGGCGGCGGGTCTGGATTGCCACCGCCTACTTCGTGCCCACCGTACGCCTGCGCCGCGCGCTGCGCCGCGCCGCGCGACGCGGAGTCGACGTGCGGCTGCTGCTCGCCGGACCGCGCAATGACCATCCCTCTGTCTGGCACGCAGGCCGGCGGTTCTACGGCCGCCTGCTCCGCGGCGGGGTCCGGATCTTCGAGTATCAGCCACGCTTCCTGCATGCAAAGATGGTGCTCTGTGACGACTGGGCCAGCATCGGATCGAGCAACCTGGACCACTGGACCCTGCGCTGGAATCTCGAGGCGAACCAGACAGTGATGGACCCGGCATTCGCAAGGAAGCTGGCGGGGCTGTTCACCGTGGACTTCGAACACAGCGAGGAATGGACAGACACGGCCTGGCGCAACCGTGGCCTGTGGCTGCGCCTGATGGAACGCATGGCGGGTGGCCTGGACGATTACCTGGTCCAGTGGAGCTATCGACGCGCCCTCCGGCAACCGCCACCCCAGCGTTCCTAGTGGGCCAGGGACCATATCACCACGCGCATCCTTAATCCCGCGCGGCCCCCTCAACGCACGATTCCCAGCACCTCCAGATCGCCCTCACCGTGAACCGGAACCCGGGCCAGAACCGCGGTGCCTGACGCGGCGAACTGGCCGGTCAGGCCGGTGATGTTGACCTGATGGGTGACCAGGATCACCGGAGGCCCGGCCGGCAGGGCCTCCAGAAAATCCCGTGCCGCCTCAGTGCGGGCGGCAGCCTGGCTTCTGTCCTGGAAAAACGAATCCAGCGCGGGCAACGGTTGCACGGGACCGAGATCGAGCAGCTCCGCAGTCTCCATGCAGCGGCACCAGCGGCTGGAGTAGATCCGGGCCTGGTCGATGCCCGCCTGCCGCAGGCGCTCACCCAGTGCCCGGGCCTGCTCCCGTCCGGCATCGGAAAGATTGCGCTGGGTGGAGCAGTCGCCGACCACGAATCCCGGCGGATCTCCGGTACCCGGCGCCAGCGCGTGACGCAGCAGGAGCACCGTTCCCGGTTCGGAAAGATCCGCCAGGATCTCAGCGGCCCCTGCCGCCAGCGGGGTGGACGCCAGGACAAGGCCGAGCCACAGAAGAACTGCACGGGTGCGCCCACGGATCTGCGGGACCATCAGGGCGCCCCGCAGACACCATCCCGGCAACGCCGGCGCCAGCGCCAGCGGGCAAAGACCGTATAGATACGGTCCATGGCCCAGACGAAACCGGGTATGGCAGAAACCATCCGCGCCAGCCAGCGATAGCCGGGAAGTTCGCACCAGAGGGTGACGAAGGCATGGGCGCCCGTGCGCAGGACCCCGGCGCCATCCCGGACATGCAGCCGCTCCATGGCCTGCTGCCAGGAAATCCCGGCAGCGGAGAGCGCGTCGGGATCGGCGTGAATGTCGCGCCAGTCGACGCGCTCAGCCCCTTGCAGGCGGCGGTAGTGGGCGATCTCCCGTCGACACATCGGGCACCCCCCGTCAAAGAACACGGTCACCCGCTGGCCTCCGGCCTCATCCGTGGCAACGCCACCCGATCCGCTCTGCGCCATCGCCTCATTCCCCTTTTCGTGCGTAACGGGTTGGTTCGATTCCGGCACCCCGAGTTCCATGCCGGAATCTGGCGGCCAAGGCCTTTGATCCGGTCGTGGATCCATGCCATAAGGTGCGTTCGGCGCCCTGGCCGCCCAAGCATAGGAATCCAGCACCGATGGAAATGCGACTCTTCTCGCCCGCCCCGCTCGGGCCGCTCGAACTCGGGAACCGGATGGTCATGGCCCCGCCGACCCGCTGCCGTGCACTGGGCAACGTTCCCAATGCCCGGATGGCCGAGCATTACGCGCAGCGCGCCGGTTGCGGACTGATCGATGCCGAGCGCGTCGAGGCCGACATCCAGGCCTGGCGTGGAGACCTCATCGCATTCGGCCGTGCGGCGCTGGCCAACCCGAATCTGCCGGAACGGCTGCGCACGGGCGCAGCGCTGAACGATGCGGTTCCGGACACCTTCTACATGGCCGGCCCGCAAGGATACACTCACTACCCGACGCTGAAGACCTGACGCATCGTGAACAGGCTGAGATTCGCCCAGGATTCGCAAGGGGGACATTCGTTGCCACGCCTGACGTGCAGCCTTGCCGCATTCGGAACGCCGGGGTTCGAGGCGGTCCTCAAGGAGGAGCTTACGGCCCTTGGCCCGGATACCCTCGGGCTGCAACAGGAACTCACCGCCGGCAGCACGGCGCTACTCGATAACCTCGGCGTCATGATCCTCCGCCGGACGGAGACATCCGGCACCATCCAACTCCGGACCGGGATCTTCTTTTCGAGCATCCTCGGAGGCTGCGCCTGCGCTGACGACCCCTCGCCGGAGAACGAAAACGCCGAATACTGCGAGATCGACATCACCATCGATCGCCGGACTGGCGAAGCCCGCGTACGCCCCGTCCGGGACTGACACAACCGGGTAACCGCAGTCCGTTGCCCTTCGATGGGCATTTTCGACCCGGAAAAGGGCCTTCCAAGGGCTGAAACCGCACCAAAAAGTGAGCTATATTATCGTTTTTTCAACAACATAGCTTGGTCCGACCCCGGAGGCCCGGAGGTGGCAATGCCTGTAAGTGCTCAGGAGATACTGGAGTTCTGGTTTTCCGGGGACGTGCGACCGTTCTGGTTTCGGTCCACGCCCGAGTTCGACGCCAGGCTGCGGGGGCGTTTTCTCGCGGTCTGGCAGGCTGCGGCGAGAGGGGAACTGGAGGGCTGGCGCGAGACGCCCGAGGGGGCGCTGGCGCTGGTGATCGTGCTGGACCAGTTTCCGCTGAACATGTTTCGCGGTCAGCCGGAGAGCTTCGTTACCGAGGAACAATCCCGCGAGGTGGCAGCCGCAGCGATTGACCAGGGGTGGGACCGGGAGCTGGACGACGCCGGGAAGGCCTTCCTCTACCTCCCGTTGATGCACAGCGAAGCGCTCGCCGATCAGGATCGATCGGTGCATCTGTACCGTGATGCGGGGCTCGTCGACAGTCTGCGCTGGGCCGAGCACCACCGGGGGATCATCCGGCGCTTCGGGCGATTCCCGCACCGTAACGAGGTCCTCGGGCGCGAGAGTACGCGGGAAGAGATCATGTGGCTCGCGTCAAAGGAGGCTTTCCGAGGATGAGCGAGCACAAGCCGCTGGTGGTCCTGAAGACAGGTCGCAAGATCCCGTCGCTCGCGTCGATTCACGGCGACTACGAGGACTGGATCGCCGTCGGCATGGGCTGGCCGGCGGATGCGGTGCGTGTGCTGGACGCCAGCGGAGAGGGCGCCCTGCCCCACCCCGGCTCGGTCGCGGGCATCGTGATCACAGGCTCCGGTTCGATGGTAACCGAGCGCGCGGACTGGATGCTGCGTGCGGCAGGGTGGCTCGCGGATGCAGTGAACCGGGAGGTCCCGGTGCTCGGGATCTGCTTCGGACACCAGCTTCTGGCCCACGCGCTGGGCGGCGAGGTGGACTACAATCCGCGCGGCGTGGAGGTCGGCACGGTGGAAGTCACGCTGGCCGAGGCCGCCGCGGATGACCCCCTGTTCTCGGTATTACCGACGCGCCTTTGGGCACAGCTGAGTCACCGGCAGTCGGTGCTCGAACTCCCGTCTGGGGCTTCGCTGCTGGGCGCGAGCGAGATGGAGGCTCACCAGGGTTTCGCCTACGGGCCGCGCGTCTGGGGCGTGCAGTTCCACCCGGAGTTCGACGAACGGATCATTC
>PUOZ01000044.1 GCA_003553165.1 Thioalkalivibrio sp. | reverse complement strand
TGCCCCAGGAATCCCAACCACTCGTCCAGCCAGGCGGGCATGGGAATCCCCGACAGGTTCAGGGTCACCGCGACCGCCGCCGCCCATATCGAGGGGACCGCGAAGAGGCCGCGCAGCGGACCCACGTAGGGTTCGGCATGGCTGCCGTAGTGGCGCGCGATCAGTACGCCGACGGTCAGCAACAGGGGAAGCGCGCCGAAGAGGTCATACTGAATGGCCACCGCCCGACCCGGCTCCCCGAACAGGGTATCCAGAATGGGCAGCCCGAGGTAGACCGCGTTGGGCCACGCGGCGGCCAGCATCATTGCGCCGACGGCCGCCCGGCTCGGCCGACAGACACGGCAGGCAGCGGCAGTGAGACCAAGCGCCACCAGGACCGTCAGACCCGCCACGGCAGCGATCTGCAGTGAGACGAGCCCAAGCGGGGCGCCCCACAACACTTTCAGCACGAGGGCCGGCAAGAGCAGGTAGTAGACCAGTGTGGTCAGCACCCGCCGGGTCTCGTCAGCCCCAAGCCCCCCTGGCCGCAGACGGCTCCAGGCGACGCCGCAGGCGATCAGCGCACCCATCTGTGTCATGACCCCGAACATGGATGCGCCGACTGCGGTTTGACGTTATCGTGCGATCAGGCGCTCCCCCCGGCACTCTCCTGCTGCTTGCGGATGTCCTCGTGCACCTGCGCCATGTCCAGGGCCTTGACCTTGGCGATCACGTCCTGGAGCTGGCCGGCGCTGAGCATTCCCGGCTGCGAGAAGATGATCACCTGTTCGCGGAAGATCATCAGCGTAGGGATGGACCGGATCTGGAACGCGGCGGCCAGCGCCTGCTGATCCTCGGTGTTGACCTTGGCGAACGTCACATCGTCGTGCTGTTCCGATTCGGCCTCGAAAGTCGGCGCAAAGGCACGGCACGGCGCGCACCATGGCGCCCAGAAGTCGACGATGACGATGTCGTTTCCGGTCACGGTGGATTCGAAGGTTTCCTGGGTCAGTTCCTGAACAGCCATTAACAGCTCCTGTTGAGTAATGTGCCGACGATACCAGCACATACCGCCGCTGTCAGGGATTCTGCGCGGCCAGCATGGCTGAGCGCAGGCGCTGCAACCGCTCCAGGGGGTCATCCTCCTCCAGCAGTGCCTGCTTGATCTCCAGATCCAGCGGCAGCAGTTCGGCCAGGCGTCCCGCAACCCAGGCCGAGTCGCCGATCCTGCGCTCCAGGTGCGACCAGGGCGTACCGAGCTGATCCAGGAGCCTCTCCAGCAGGCCCGCGAGCGACGCATATTCCAGCGGCAGATCCAGCGCCGGCCACTCGTCCACCGGCTCCACCTCTCCGACCAGCAACCCGTCGGGGCGGCGCTCATGCGCGACGATGCGCACGCGCTCGCGACCACAGGCCAGAATGCCAAGCAGGCCGTCCTGCCGCTGTTCCCAATCGATGACCTCCGCCCGTGTGCCCACTGCCGAGAACTGCGCGTCGGCCGAGGTCTCGCTGCCCTTGCGGATCGACACCACGACGAAGCCACTGCCACCGCCGCGGAGGCATTCGCGGATCATGTCGATGTAACGCGTCTCGAAGATGCGCAGCGGCAGCAACCCGTCAGGAAACAGCACGGTATTCAGCGGAAACAACGGCACGCGTGTCATCAGTCCTCTCCTGCCGTGGGCGTCAGCGGCTCACCCCAGCGCGGCATCAGGTCGTGGGCGATTTCGAGGTGGTCGAGAACGCGGGCGACCATGAAATCGATCAGATCATCGAGCGTGCGCGGCCGATGATAGAAGGCGGGGTTGGCAGGCATGATGACGACGCCCATGCGCGCCAGCCGCAGCATGTTCTCCAGGTGCACCTCGGAGAACGGGGTCTCGCGCACCACCAGCAACAGCTTGCGTCTCTCCTTCAGGACCACGTCGGCGGCCCGTTCGATCAGGCTGCGGGAGGCACCGGTCGCCACCGCCGACAGCGTGGCCGTGGAGCAGGGGCATACCACCATCGCCCGGGGCACCGCGGAGCCGCTCGCCACGGGTGCGGTCCACTGCTCCGGCCCATAGCAGCGGATCTGTCCGGGTTCGGCGTGAAAACGGTCGCTGAAGAAACGCCCGATTTCGGCCGGGCGCCCGGGAACCGACAGGTCGGTCTCGAGCCCGAGCACCACCTGGGCGGGCCGGGACAGCATCAGGTGGACCGGCACCTTGGCCGCCACAAGGCATTCGAGCAGGCGAACGCCGTACTGCACGCCGGATGCGCCGGTCAGGGCCAGTGCCAGATCAGGTGCCGCCATGCCACTTCTCCCGAAGGCGCGTCAGCAGGGTCTCGTGAATGCCGCCGAAGCCCCCGTTGCTCATGATAACCACCCAGTCGCCCGGATGTGCGCTGTTGGTCAGCGATGTCACCAGTTCGCCGATCGCGGAGGATGTGTGCAGGCGTGCTCCGAGTTGCACGCCCAGGCCTTCCGGAGACCAGCCGAGCCCCTCGGGCTGGAACAGGAAGACCTCGTCCGCGAGTTCGAGCGAGCCGCCAAGGGTCTCGGCATGAACACCCAGGCGCATGGTGTTCGAACGGGGTTCCAGCGCGACCAGGAGACGGCGGTCGCGGGGCATCGCCGCGCGCAGGCCGGCCAGGGTCAGCTGGATGGCTGTCGGATGGTGGGCGAAGTCGTCGATGACCCGGATCCCGTTGACCTCGCCACGCAGTTCCTGGCGTCGCTTCACCCCGGTGAAACCCGACAGTGACTCGATGCCCTGCGACAGCGGTACGCCGGCATGGCGCGCGGCGCCCAGGGCAGCGAGGGCATTGGCAAGATTGTGCTCGCCGGTCAGGGGCCAGGCGACCTCGCCCACCGGGCGGCCGGCCGCCAGCACCTCGAAACGCGAGGCCTCCGCGTTCAAGGCCCTGGCACCGAGATCCGCCGATACCGCCGCACCAAAGCGAACCACCGGAGTCCAGCAGCCCTGACCGAGCACTCGCTCGAGCGCCGCGCTCTCGGCATTGACCAGGATCTCGCCCTGGCTGGGAACAGTCCGGACGAGATGGTGAAATTGCCGCTCGATCGACGCCAGATCCGGGTAGATGTCGGCGTGATCGGACTCCAGGGTGGTGAGCACCAGGGTTCGCGGCCGGTAATGCACGAATTTGGCGCGCTTGTCGAAGAAGGCGCAATCGTACTCATCGGCCTCGATCACGAAGAACGGCCCCCGACCGAGCCGGGCGCTTACACCGAAGTCCCGCGGTACACCGCCGATCAGGAACCCCGGCTCCATGCCGGCAGCCTCCAGCAGGAACGCCAGCATGCTCGCGGTGGTCGTCTTGCCGTGGGTGCCGGCAACCGCCAGCACCCAGCGGTCGTGCAGCACGTTTTCGGCCAACCATTGCGGACCGGAGGTATACGCGAGGCCCCGGTTCAGCATCGCCTCCACCACCGGCAGGCCCCGACGCATCACGTTGCCGACGACGAGCAGCGCGTCCTGGGGCAGATCCTCGGGCCGGTAACCCTCAACGTAGCGGATTCCGGCCTGTCGCAACTGGCCGTCCATCGGTGGGTAGAGGTTCTCGTCGACACCCGACACCGGCACCCCCGAGGCCGCAGCCAGCTGGGCCAGCCCACCCATGAAGGTGCCGCCGATCCCGAGCACGTGGATCGGGCGCGTCATCCGCTGGCGATTCCGAGTGCGAACTGCGTCAATACGCTGGAAAGGATGAGAAACCCCAGCGCGATGGCCACGCCGGTCATCCTGCCTGCGAGGTCGAGGGCCTGTTGCAGGATGTGTCCGAAGACCAGCAACAGCCATACCAGTAGTCCGAGATAGGCGAGCAGGGCCGGCGGGGAGACCTGCTCCTCCGCAAAATCGGGAGGAAACGCCCAGAGCAGCGCGGCCATGACCAGCCCGAGCAGGGCACTGGTGCCAACCAGCGCGATGTAGGTCTGCAGCCAACGCCCGGTCATCCCGCGCAATCCCAGCAGCGTCATCACGAAGAGATAGAGCACGGCAAGGTCGAGCACGCTCAGATAGAGGCTGGTCGCAACGCCGTGCATCGGGGCGGCCACCAGAATCCCGGTGAACACGGATGCACCCATCCAGAAGACCAGCGTCCCCTGGTCCGCCGGCAGATCCTGGGGTCCTCCCCGCAGCCGCAGGATGTCCAACATTGGAACCACCGTATGCAGGCTCACGATCAGAATCCCTACCGTTCCAAGGCCTCGAGGGCCTCCAGTTCCTCGAGGTCGTCCAGCCAGGCGTCGTCGTCCGCGGGCTCTCCGTCACGCACCAAAAACTCCCTGCGCTGCAGCCACAGATCCCGCATGGCGGCGTAGCGATCCTCGGACAATGTCGCGAGGACCGCCTCGGTAGAAAGGAGGCCCGCGCGGCTATCGACGGCATCCAGAACGAGCAAGGGCAGCCAATAATCGCGAAGTTCCCGCCCATCGCTGGAAAACGAGTAGTTACGCGGGTGGGTATAGAAATCGACGGCGAGGGCCGGCGCGTCACGCGCGGTGCTTGGTCCCCAGAACGGGATCTGCAGGTAGGGACCCGCAGGCACCCCCCACCTGCCCAGGGTCTGGCCGAAGTCCTCGTTGTTCTTCGCCAGGCCCATTGGACTCGCGACATCGATCAGACCGAACAGGCCGAAGCTCGTGTTGAAGAGGATCCGCGACGTGTCGGAGGCGGCATCATGAAACTTGCCCTGGAGCACGTTGTTGAGTGCCACGCGGAAGTCGTCGAGATTCGAGAAGAAGTTGCCCACCCCCGTACGCAGCGGCTGCGGAAGCTCCGAATAGGCCTCGGCCGTCGGCTTCAGGACGGCCCGGTCCAGCCCGTCGTTGAAGGCGAAGACCGCACGGTTGTAGCGCTCGAAGGGATCGGATGGATGCCGATCCTCCGTCGGAACGCTGGCGCAACCCACCAGCCCTGCAAGGAGCAGGGCCGCAAGCAGGCGCAGTAGGGTCTCGCGCAATGGCATCGTCATGCAGATCTCGGTTCCGGACGTTGACGGTCGCTCATTCGTCGGCTCGGCGAAACGGCGGGACAATCCCCAGGGTACACGGGCAAGCGCCTGTGCGTGGGAAGGGCGGCTTGTCCCAGTTGGCCCCGTTGCGACGGGCTGGATCAGACCTGCGACCGGTTGCGGCTCGCCGCGATGCGCAACCGCAGGGCGTTGAGTTTGATGAAGCCCGCGGCATCCTTCTGGTCGAAGGCACCGGCGTCCTCCTCGAAGGTGGCGA
>PUOZ01000102.1 GCA_003553165.1 Thioalkalivibrio sp. | reverse complement strand
TGACGCTGCGCTCGATCCTCGGGGTCGTCACCGCGCTGGTCATCGCGCTACTGATCGGGCCGGCCATGATCCGCCGCCTGACCATCCAGAAGATCGGCCAGCAGATCCGCAGCGACGGACCGGCGTCCCATCTGTCCAAGGCCGGCACGCCGACGATGGGCGGCGCCCTGATTCTGGTGGCGGTGGCGGTGGCGACGCTGCTATGGAGCGATCTGAGCAACCGCTTCGTCTGGATCGTCCTGCTGACCACACTCGCCTTCGGTGCCCTCGGCGGCTGGGACGACTATCTGAAGCTCCGTTATGGCAACAGCCGGGGTCTGAGCGCCCGCTCCAAGCTGGCGTGGCAGACCGTGTTCGCGATCATCGCCGCAGTCGTGATTCTCGGTACCGCGCAGTCGCCGGTGGAGACCACCTTCTACGTGCCGGTCTTCAAGGACGTGGAAATCCACCTGGCCTGGTGGCTTTTCATCCCGCTGGTCTGGCTGGTGGTCGTCGGTTCCTCGAACGCGGTGAACCTGACCGACGGTCTGGACGGGCTGGCGATCATGCCTGCAGTACTGGTCGCCGGCGCCCTGGGCGTATTCGCCTACGCGGCGGGTCACGCGGTCTTTGCGGAATACCTCGGCATCCCTGCCGTACCAGGGGTGGGCGAGGTGGTCGTGTTCGCGGCGGCGCTGGTCGGTGCGGGACTGGGTTTCCTCTGGTTCAATGCCTATCCGGCGCAGGTCTTCATGGGCGATGTCGGCGCACTCGCATTGGGCGCTGCCCTGGGCATGCTGGCCATCCTGTCGCGCCAGGAGCTGGTGCTGCTGATCATGGGTGGCGTCTTCGTGATCGAAACCGTCTCGGTGATGCTTCAGGTGGCATCGTACAAGCTCACCGGGCGGCGCATGTTCCGCATGGCTCCCATTCACCATCACTTCGAACTCAAGGGCTGGCCCGAGCCACGCGTGATCGTGCGCTTCTGGATCCTGACCGTCGTATTCGTCCTGATCGGCCTGGCCACGTTGAAGATCCGATGATCAGCGCAACCGCCAGACCGCAACGGGAGGATTTGATCGTCGGGCTCGGCGAGACGGGCCTGTCCGTCGCGCGCCACCTGGCATCACGAGGCGTCCCCTTCGCAGTCACCGATACCCGCGACGCACCCGCCGGACTCGACCGGCTGGCAAGGATCCCGGGAGCGGGGCGAGCCTGGGTCGGCCCCCTGTCGGGGCTCGATCCATCGCAATGGCGGCGCATTATCGTCTCGCCGGGGGTTCCCGTCTCCCTGCCCCCATTGGCGCGGGCCGTGGCCGCAGGCGTTGAGGTCATCGGCGACATCGAACTCTTCGCGTGCGTCGCGCAGGAGCCGGTGATCGGCATCACCGGCTCCAACGGCAAGAGCACGGTGACCGCACTGGTTGGCGAACTGCTGCGGGCGCAGGGTTACGGGGTCGCGGTGGGCGGGAACTTCGGAACGCCTGCGCTGGACCTGCTCGACAGCGACGCGGACCTGTTTGTGCTGGAACTCTCCAGCTTCCAGCTGGAAACCACGCACAGCCTGCTGGCGGCGAGTGCCGGCATCCTCAACATCTCTCCGGACCACATGGATCGCTATCCCGATCTGGGGGCCTATGTCGCGGCCAAGGCGCGGATACTTGCGGGCGCCGGGCGCGCCGTGCTCGGCCGTGCCGAACCCCTTCTTCAGGCGTTGATGGCGGGAGACAACACGGTGACGTTTGGCCTGGACACGCCGCCGGGTCCGGAGGACTTCGGTCTCCTGGAGATCGAGGGAACGCCCTGGCTGGCGCGGGGCCGCACACCGCTGCTGGCTGCGGGGGAACTGAAGCTGCAGGGTCGACACAACTGGCTGAACGCACTGGCCGGCCTCGCCCTGGCGTGGCCCTGGGTGAGGGAATCCGAACCGGCCATCGAGGTTCTGCGCCACTTTGCCGGCCTGCCGCACAGGTCGCAGCCCGTGGGCCGGCATAACGGGGTCGAATACGTCGACGATTCCAAGGGCACCAACGTCGGCGCCACCCTGGCCGCGATCCGGGGTGTTGCCGGACCGTTGATCCTGATCGCGGGTGGCCAGGGCAAGGGCCAGGATTTTGTCCCGCTCGCGGATGCGCTGGTCGGCAAGGCGCGCGGTGTGGTGCTGCTGGGCGTCGATGCCCCGGTGATTGCGCAGGCGCTCAACGCCGCAGTCCCCGTGCAGCGCGTGGACAGTATCGAAGAGGCCGTCGTGCGTGCCGCAAAATGGGCGCAGCCGGGGGATACGGTCCTGCTGTCGCCGGCCTGCGCCAGCCTCGACATGTTCGCCAGTTACGCGGAACGCGGAAACCGGTTCGCCGCCGCGGTACGGGGGTTGGGCGCATGATCCGGCAACTGGCGCTGCCCCGTCTCACGTCCTCGCGGCTCGCTGCGGGGATCGATGCCCCGTTGGTGCTCGCGGTGCTGGCGCTGCTGGGACTGGGCCTGGTGATGGTCGCTTCGTCGTCCCTTGACCTCGCTGCCCGGAATTACAACAACCCGTACCATTTTTTTCATCGTCAGCTTCTGTTTGCCGCTATCGGCGCGGTGGCCGCGGTGTTCTTCGCGGCGGTTCCGCTGCGCCGATGGGAGAGCGCGGGGCCATTGCTGCTGCTCCTGATCATGATGCTGCTGATTGCCGTCCTTTTGCCCGGGGTAGGCCGGACCGTGAACGGGGCGACGCGCTGGATACCGATGGGCGTCTTCAACCTCCAGGTCTCCGAGCCCGTGAAGCTGCTGGTGGTGCTCTATCTGTCCGGCTACATCGTTCGCCACTTCGCCAACCTTCGTCTGCACTTTGTCGGATTCGTGCGGCCGCTGATCGTGCTCGGGCTCGGGACCGTGCTGCTGCTGCTGCAGCCCGATTTCGGCGGGGCGGCGATCATGCTCGCCATCGGCATGGGGATGCTGTTCCTGGCAGGCGCGAAGCTGTGGCAGTTCCTCGCCCTTGGTGCCACCATCCTGGCTGCGATGAGCGTGCTCGCGCTGGCGACTCCGTACCGTGTCGCGCGACTCACGGCCTTCCTGGATCCCTGGCAGGATCCCTTTGCGACCGGCTTCCAACTGACCCAGTCGCTGATCGCCATCGGCTCCGGGTCCTGGCTGGGAACCGGCCTGGGCGGCAGCGTGCAGAAGCTGTTCTATCTGCCCGAGGCCCACAACGATTTCCTTTTCGCGGTGTTCGCCGAGGAGTTCGGTTTCGTGGGCGTGGTGGTGCTGATCACGCTGTTCGCCGTCGTGGTCTGGCGCGCGTTCGTGATCGGATTGCTCGCGGAGCGGGGCGGGCATGCCTACGGATCCCACGTGGCCTTCGGCATCGGCATCTGGATCGGTCTCCAGGCCGCGGTGAATCTCGGGGTGAACATGGGTCTGCTCCCGACCAAGGGCCTGACCCTGCCGTTGCTGAGTTACGGTGGCAGTTCCCTGATCGTGACCCTGGCCGCCATCGGGCTGTTGTTGCGGGTGAACCTGGAGGCGCAGTTGCCCGTACCGAAGGTTCGCGGGGGTGTCCGATGAGCGCGCCTTCGCCGCTGATCCTGGTGATGGCCGGCGGCACCGGCGGCCACGTATTCCCCGGCCTGGCGCTTGCCGCGGCCCTGCGCGAACGCGGATGCCGGGTCTCCTGGTTGGGAACGTCCCAGGGAATCGAGGCCCGGCTCGTGCCCGAGGCCGGCATCGAACTGCATACGCTGCCGATTGCCGGCCTGCGCGGGAAGGGTCTCGCGAGCCGTCTGCTCGCGCCCTGGCGCCTCGGCATCTCGCTCTGGGCGGCCCTGGTCGTGATGATCCGGCTGCGTCCGCAGGTCGTCGTGGGTTTCGGAGGCTTCGCCACAGGACCCGGCGGGTTGATGGCCTCGGCGCTGGGTCGGCCGTTGCTGGTGCATGAACAGAACGCCGTGGCGGGGCTGACCAACCGGTGGCTGGCCCGGATCGCGGACCAGGTCTTCGCCGGCTTCCCCGACAGCTTCCCCGAGTCGGTGGGCTGCCGGACGATCGGCAATCCGGTTCGACGGGAGATCGTGGATCTGGCGCCACCCGGGGACCGCTGGGCCAGCCGCAAGGGGCGCCTGCGGCTCCTGGTTCTGGGCGGTAGCCTGGGTGCGAAAACCCTGAACGAGGTGGTGCCGGCGGCGCTGTCGTCGCTGCCGGCGGAAGCCCGTCCGTTGGTGCGTCACCAGGCGGGTGAGCGCACCCTGGATCTCGCCCTCGACGCCTACCGGGAAGCGGGCGTCGATGCCGAGATCACGGCCTTTATCGAGGACGTGGCCGAGGCCTACGGCTGGGCGGACCTGGTGATCTGCCGGGCTGGAGCCCTCACCGTCGCCGAAGTCGCCGCTGCCGGCATACCCGCCGTGTTCGTGCCGTATCCGCACGCGGTGGACGACCACCAGACCGCCAACGCCGGGTTCCTGGTCGCCGCGGGCGCCGCCTGGTGTATCCAGGACGTCGATCTGACGCCGCAGCGACTGGCCGGCCTGCTGGGCGGGCTGCAGCGCGAGGCGCTGCTGGATCGGGCGGAACGGGCCCGGGCGGAAGCCCGGCCGGACGCGGTGCAGCAGTTGGCTGCGGCCTGCCTCGAGGCGGTGCCGGCAAAGCGGCGGAGGGCTGCCTGATGTACACCCCGAAACCGTCCCGGCAGGCCATGCGCAGGATCCGGAGGATTCACTGTGTCGGCATCGGCGGCTCCGGGATGGGCGGAATTGCCGAGGTTCTGCACCAGCTCGGGTATCACGTCTCGGGTTCGGACCTGCAGGATTCGGCCATGACCCGCCGTCTGGCCCTGCTGGGCATCCTGATCACCCGGGCGCACGAGGCGGCCAACGTGGCCGATGCCGACGTGGTGGTCGTATCGACCGCGATCGACCCGACCAACCCGGAGGTGCGCGCGGCGCGCGAGCGGGGCATTCCGGTCGTCCGCCGTGCCGAGATGCTGGCGGAGCTCATGCGGTTCCGCTTCGGTATCGCCGTCGCGGGCACCCATGGCAAGACCACCACGACAAGCCTGATTGCGAGCATCCTGGCCGAGGCGGGGCTCGACCCCACCTTCGTGATCGGCGGACGGCTGAACAGCAGCGCCAGCCACTCCAGTCTCGGCGAAGGCGACTATCTGGTCGCCGAGGCCGACGAGAGCGATGCGTCTTTCCTGCACCTGCAACCCATGATCAGCGTGGTCACCAACATCGATGCCGACCACCTTGCCACCTACCAGGGCGATTTCGGGCGTCTGCGCGCCACCTTCCTGGAATTCCTGCATCACCTGCCCTTCTACGGGCTCGCGGTCCTCTGTACCGACGACCCCGAGGTGCTCTCGCTGCTGGATCGACTGGAGCGGCCGCGATTGACCTACGGGATCGAACGGCCGGCTGACGTGCGCGCGCTGAATCTGCGCCAGGTCGGCATCCGGACCCATTTCGACCTGCACCTGCCGGACCTCGCGCCGTTCCCGGTCACGCTGAACCTGCCCGGCCGGCACAATGTTCTGAACGCGCTCGCCGCGGCCGCAGTCGCGCATGAACTGGAGGTGGTCCCGGAGGTGCTGCAGCGCTCGCTGGAGGGATTCCAGGGCATCGGGCGCCGCTTCCAGGTACAGGAGTGCCCAGTCCCGGGCGGTACGGTGACCCTGGTCGACGACTACGGTCACCACCCGCGGGAGATTGCCGCGACCCTTGAGGCGGCACGCGCCGCATGGCCGGGGCGCCGGATTCTGCTGGTCTTTCAACCCCATCGTTTCACCCGTACCCGTGATCTCTTCGAGGACTTCGCCGAGGTCCTGTCCAGCCCGGACGGCCTGGTGCTGCTCGACATCTACCGTGCCGGGGAGACCCCGATCCCCAGCGCGGACGGGCGCAGTCTGGCGCGTGCCATCCGCCTTCGGGGCAGGGTCGAGCCGGTGTTCGTCGAGTCGGTGGCCGACGTGCCGGAGGTGCTCAAGGGCCTGTTGTCCCCCGACGACGTGGTGATCACCCAGGGCGCCGGCGACATCGGTCAACTCGCGGCGCGACTCCCGCGCGCGCTTGGCGGGGAGGACCCATGTTGACGCATCTGGCGAACCTCCGGGTGCGTGGACGCCTCGAGCGCAACGTGCCATTGGCAACGATGACCTCCTGGCGCGTCGGTGGGCCTGCGGACTGGCTGTTCGAGCCTGAGGACGCCGAGGACTTGGCTCATTTTCTTGCTTCCATCCCCGAGACCATGCCGCGGATGGTGCTGGGGTTGGGCAGTAACGTCCTGATCCGCGACGGCGGCATCGAGGGCGTGGTGATCCATCTGGCCGGGACGGTCAACCACCGTCTGCGGCTGGATCCGGAGCGGGTGGAGTTGGGCGCGGGCCTTGCCTGTGCCCAGGCCGCCCGTTTCTGCGCAAGTGAAGGCCTGATCGGAGCGGAATTCCTGGCCGGGATTCCCGGGACCCTGGGGGGCGCCCTGGCGATGAACGCGGGGGCTTGGGGCGGCGAGATCTGGCCCCTTGTGGAGTGGGTCGAGGCGGTTGACCGTCGCGGCCTGCGTCATGTGCGCAGCTCCGCGGATTACCAGATTGGTTATCGCAGCGTGGTTGGATGCGAAGAGGAGTTCTTTCTCCGTGCGGTGCTGCGGCTGCAGCCGGGGGACCCCTCCAGCGCAAAGGCGCGCATCCAGGGGCTCCTGCGTGAGCGTGCCGCGAAACAGCCGCTGGGGCTGCCTTCCTGTGGTTCGGTATTCCGTAATCCAGAGGGCGGCCATGCGGCGGCGCTGATCGAGCAGGCAGGCCTGAAGGGACTGCACCGGGGCGGGGCGGAGGTCTCCCTCAAGCATGCGAATTTCATCACGCATGACGGTAGCGCCACCGCGGCCGATATCGAATGGTTGATCCAAGAGGTGCAGGCGCGGGTCGAGGCCCGATTCAACATCAGACTGGTGCCCGAGGTTCGGGTCATGGGTCGCACGGAGGGGCATCAATGAAGCGGGGATCGGAAAGGAGTCGTCGCTACGGCCGCGTTGCGGTGTTGATGGGGGGCTGGTCGGGCGAGCGGGAGATCTCTCTGGCCAGCGGCAATGCCGTGCTGCAGGCCTTGCTGCGCAGCGGGGTCGACGCGGTGGCGATCGACCTGACCGTGGAAAGGGCCCGGAATCTCGACCTGCTGGGTTTCGACCGTGCCTTCATCGCCCTGCATGGAACCGGAGGCGAGGATGGCACGATTCAGGGCTGTCTCGATATCGCCGGGGTTCCCTACACCGGTTCCGGGGTACTCGGGTCGGCGCTGGGCATGGATAAGCTTGCCTGCAAGCGCCTGTGGTCGGGGACGGGGCTGCCCAGCGCGCCCTATCGCCTGCTCTCGCCGGATTTCGATCCCGAGGCGGTTGCGGATGCGCTTGGGCTGCCGCTGATCGTCAAACCGTCGAGGGGTGGGTCGAGCCTCGGCCTCTCCCGGGTCGATGGCGCCGACGAACTGCGGGAAGCCTACCAGGAGGCAAGTCGGCACCCGGGTGCGGTTTTCGCCGAGCAGTGGATCGTCGGCAAGGAATACACCGTGGCCATCGTCGGCAATGAGCCGCTCCCGGTGATCCAGATCGAGACCCCAGGACGGTTCTATGACTACCACGCAAAGTACGAGGCGGACACCACACGCTATCTCTGTCCTCCACCGCTGGATTCCGGCGCGCTGATCGAGTTGCAGACCCTGGCCTTGAGCGCCTTCGCCGCCATCGACGGTTACGGCTGGGGCAGGATCGACCTGCTGCAGGATGCGCACGGCGAAAATTACCTGATCGAGGTAAACACCGTGCCTGGCATGACCGGCCACAGTCTGGTGCCGAAGGCCGCTGCACAGACGGGGATCGGCTTCGACGAGCTCTGCCTGCGGATCCTGAACACCAGCTTCCGCAACGGGGGCGGACCCGATGATGCGTAACCGTCGCCTTCAAAAGCCGCAACCGCTGCTGCTTCGGCTCCGCCCGGTACTCGGGGTGGGTTTGCGTCTGGCGACGGGGATGGTGCTTGCGGGGATGCTGGTGCTGACCGCAGGCCTGCTGGCGCGCATGGATCTCGACAGCGTCCTGCGGCTGGAACAGGTGCAGCTTGTCGGCGATCTGCAGCATCTGCGGGCGGACGAGGTGGAGGCCGTACTCGCGCTTCACGGACGTGGGCTCTTCGTGCTGGACCTGGAAGAACTGCGCCGGGAACTTCTTGCACTGCCGTGGGTGGAGTCTGTGCGGTTGCGCAAGCGCTGGCCGGATACGCTGGAAGTGAAGATTACCGAACCGATGCCGGTGGCCCGTTGGGGCGACGACCGCCTGATCGACCGTCACGGGGAAATCTTCGGACCCGTGGACCTGGCTGCCTGGGACTTTCTTCCCGCCCTGGAGGGAGAGAACGGACGCCAGGTCAAGCTCATGCACCGCTACCTGGACGCCTCCGCAAGGCTGGCCGACGTGGGGCTCGGTGTCTCGGGAGTGACGGAAAATGCCCGCCAGTCCTGGCGCATAAACCTCGACGATGGTGGACAGATCCTGATGGGACGCGATGGTGATCTGGCCCGCCTGGACCAACTGGTACCACTGATGCCGATCCTGCGCGAACGCCATTCCGGGGCGCTCACGCGTGTTGATCTGCGTTACACGCACGGCGTTGCCGTGGCCTGGCAGGCGGCGTCCGCGGCAAGGGAAACAGAGGGAACCATCCGATGAGACGCAAGATAGGACGCAACGTGATGGCGAAGAAGTCGGAACAGGGTCTGATCGTCGGGCTGGACGTCGGCACCTCCAAGATCGAGGCCGTCGTCGGGGAGGTCAACGACGAGGGCGTGATCGAGATCGTCGGCATCGGCTCCTCACCGTCGCACGGCCTCAAGAAAGGCGTGGTGGTCAACATCGAATCCACCGTGCAGTCGATCCAGCGGGCCGTGGAAGAGGCGGAGTTGATGGCTGGCTGTGAAATCCACTCGGTCTACACCGGCATCGCCGGCAGTCACATCAAGAGCTACAACTCCACCGGCGTGGTGGCGATCCGGATGCAGGAGGCCAGCCTTGGGGATGTCGAGCGTGTGATCGATGCCGCCCGCGCGATCGCGATTCCCGCCGATCAGCGCATTCTCCACGTGCTGCCACAGGAATACATCATCGACGGGCAGGAGGGGATACGCGATCCGATCGGGATGTCGGGGGTGCGGCTCGAGGCGCGTGTGCATCTGGTGACCGGCGCGGTCTCCGCCGCCCAGAACATCGTCAAGTGCGTGGAGCGCTGTGGTCTGCGCGTGGACGACATCATCCTCGAACAGCTGGCGTCCAGCTATGCGGTCCTCACCGAAGACGAGAAGGATCTGGGTATCTGCCTGGTGGATATCGGCGGCGGCACCACGGACATCGCCGTATTCGCCAACGGCGCGATCGCGCACACCGCGGTGATTCCGATCGCGGGAGACCAGGTCACCAACGACATCGCGGTCGCCCTGCGCACGCCGACGCAGTACGCCGAGGAGATCAAGATCAAGTATGCCTGCGCCCTGCGTCAGCTCGCCGACCCCGGGGAGACGATCGAGGTGCCGGGTGTCGGCGACCGGCCGGCGCGCAGGCTTTCGCGGCAGACCCTGGCATCGGTTGTCGAGCCCCGTTACGAGGAACTGCTGCAACTGGTGCAGGCGGAGCTGCGCCGCTCGGGATCGGAAGAAATGATCGCCGCCGGAGTTGTCCTGACCGGCGGTTCCGCGCGCATGGAGGGGGTGGTGGACCTGGCCGAAGAGGTCTTCCACATGCCCGTTCGGCTGGGCATGCCCTACAGCGTCAGCGGCTTGCTGGACGTGGTCCGCAATCCCATTCATTCCACCGGGGTGGGGCTCTTGCTCTACGCGCAACAGGCCCGTGCCGAACAGGAAGCGCGCCCGGTGGATACCGGCTTCCAGGGCGTCTGGATGCGCATGAAGAACTGGTTTTCGGGGCACTTCTGACCCCGGGGCAGACCCTGCCGGCCCGCTCGCCGCCAGGATCTTTTGTAACTTGAGATCAACCTGCAACAAGAGGACACAACCATGACATTCGAATTGATGGATACCTTCACCCAGAGCGCAACGATCAAGGTCATCGGGGTCGGTGGCGGAGGCGGGAACGCCGTGCAGCACATGGTCTACTCGCAGCTCGAAGGCGTGGACTTCATCTGTGCCAATACCGACGCGCAGGCCCTCAAGAGCCTTGGTGCCAAGACCCTGCTGCAACTCGGCGGGGACATCACCAAGGGGCTGGGAGCCGGCGCGGATCCTGCGGTGGGCCGCGAGGCCGCGCTGGAAGATCGCGAGCGCATCCAGGAACTGTTGCAGGGCGCCGACATGGTCTTCATCACCGCCGGCATGGGCGGCGGCACCGGTACCGGGGCCGCACCCGTGGTGGCCCAGATCGCCAAGGAGATGGGCATCCTCACCGTGGCGGTCGTCACCAAACCGTTCCCGTTCGAGGGCAAGAAGCGCATGCAGGTGGCCATGGCCGGCATCAAGGCCCTGACCGAGCAGGTCGATTCGCTCATCACGATCCCGAATGAGAAGCTGCTGACCGTGCTGGGCAAGAACACCACCCTGCTCGACGCCTTCAAGGCCGCCAATGATGTCCTGTTCGGGGCCGTTCAGGGCATTGCCGAGCTGATTACCCGGCCCGGTCTGATCAATGTGGACTTCGCCGATGTCCGCAATGTGATGCGGGAAATGGGCATGGCCATGATGGGGACCGGTACCGGCACCGGGGAGGATCGCGCCCGGCAGGCTGCCGAGGCCGCCATCGCCAGTCCGCTGCTCGAGGATATCGACATCTCCGGTGCGCGCGGTATCCTGGTCAACGTGACCGGTGGCCTGGATGTGGGCATCGGTGAGTTCGAGGAAGTGGGTGAAGCGGTGAAGGCCCTGGCCTCGGAGGACGCCACCGTGGTGGTCGGCACTGTCATCGATCCCGAGATGAAGGATGAGCTGCGGGTGACGCTGGTCGCCACCGGTCTGGGCAGCCCGGCCAAGCCGGTGCCCGCGGAACGTCCCAGCGTGCGCGTGGTTGACGCCGCGCCGCGCCGCGTGGTCGGTTCCGACCTGGAGGGGCTGGAGCGCCCGACCGCTCTGCGCCGCGGCGAAGGCAACCTGGCAATGGACTATGCCGGGCAGTCCGGCATCGACGTGCTGGACATTCCGGCCTTCCTGCGCAAGCAGGCGGACTGAGGGTGGTGCCTATGCAGGGTGAGCGGAATCCTGCAATAATGCTGTCATTGTTGTGTATAAGTCCGGACCCGGCGCTGCTCCGGGTCCGGACGGGTGCCCACTGCCCTGGAGTGATCGTGCGTTGATCAAACAGAGAACGCTGAAAAACAGTATTCGCGCCACGGGTGTCGGCTTGCACACGGGAGAGAAGGTCACCCTGACCTTGCGTCCCGCCGCCGCCAATACAGGCGTGGTCTTCCATCGGTCCGACCTGGATCCTCCCGTCTCGATCGCAGCGGCTGCGGAGAACGTCGGCGATACCCGTCTCTCCACGACGCTGGTCTCGGGCGGCGTCCGGGTGTCGACGGTGGAGCATCTGCTCTCGGCCGTGGCCGGTTTGGGTATCGACAACCTGCACGTGGACGTCAGTGCGCCCGAAGTGCCGATCATGGACGGCAGTGCCGGTCCGTTCGTCTTCCTCTTGCAGTCGGCGGGCCTGAAAGAGCAGAACGCGCCAAAGAAATTCATACGAATCAAGCGCACGGTGGAAATCCACGACGAAGACAAGTGGGTACGCTTCGATCCCTACGAGGGGTTCAAGGTGGGTTTCTGCATCGACTTCGAGCATCCGATGTTCACCAGCGGCAGCCAGCGCGCCGAACTGGATTTTTCCTCGACGTCCTTTGTGCGCGAGGTGTCACGCGCCCGCACCTTCGGGTTCATGCGCGATATCGAGGCGCTCAGGGCCAACCAGCTGGCGTTGGGCGGCAGCCTCGACAATGCCATCGTGCTGGACGATTTCAAGATTCTGAACGAAGACGGACTGCGCTACGAAAACGAGCTGGTCAAGCACAAGATCCTCGATGTGGTCGGGGACCTCTACCTGCTCGGCCACAGCCTCATCGGCGCTTTCACCGGGCACAAGTCGGGTCACGCGCTGAACAATCAGCTGATCCGGCAACTGAAACTCGACCGGGACGCCTGGGAGCTGGTGACCTTCGAGGACGAGTCGCAGCCCCTGCCGATCTCCTTCGGTCAGCTTACCCAGACCCTCACCGGCTAGCAGCCCAAGTCCGACAGGCTTCTAGTCTTCCCTTCCCGCCTTCGCCAGTCGACGGAGCGCCTGGGCCAGCCGCGCATCGTCGATGCCGGCCGCCGCCATTTCCAATGACCGCCTTGCGCCAGCCGAGATCCTGCGCTGTACCGTGCGCGAAGCACGGTCCACGGCCTCCGGCCGGGCGCCCGACAGCACGATGCGCACCTTCTGTATTCCCGTCTGCCCGATCGCGTGGAGGGTCTTGACGATCTCGCGTTGCATGAAGCGCAGCTCGGTGGCGCTGCTGCGGTCACGGCAGGCGACGATCAGGATGTCCCCCATCGTCGTCAGGTCGATACGCCCCTGTTTGAGATGCTCGCCGAGCACCCCCTCGAGATCGCGCTTGACGTCGGCATCGCCCTTTGAGCGCATGCGCCACGCCGGATCGATGTAGCGGGCGAGCAGCCGTGGCGCCGAGCGCCGGTCGGCATGACTGTGATCCATGGGCATCCACCGTTCATGTTCCTGTTCCTGAGTATACGCTTCCGGTCTAGCGCGGATCCGGCAGCGTATCCGGGAACTTCGCACCCGGATGGTTTATCCTATCGGGCTTTCATCGTATTCATTTCGTGGGTTCTCATGGTCACAGGTTTCGTACGCAAACTGTTTGGCAGCCGCAATGACCGTGCCGTCAAGCGGTATCAGAAGGTCGTGCGCATGGTCAATGCGCTCACCGATGAGACCGAGCGCCTGTCCGAATCGGAACTGGCGGCCAAGACCGGCGAGTTTCGGTCGCGGTTGCAGGACGGTGCATCCCTGGAGAGCCTCCTCCCCGAGGCCTTTGCCGTATGCCGGGCAATGAGTCAGCCGGCGCTTGGGATGCGACACTTCGACGTGCAGTTGATCGGGGGCATGGTGCTCAACGACGGCCGCATTGCGGAGATGCGCACCGGTGAGGGCAAGACCCTGGTCGCGACCCTGACCGGCTACCTCAATGCGCTGTCAGGCGACGGAGTGCACGTCATCACCGTCAACGATTACCTGGCTCGTCGCGATGCGGTCTGGATGGGACGGCTCTATCATGCGCTGGGTCTCTCGGTCGGCGTGATCAACAGTTCCGGCGGGTTGGGTGTGGACGCGTCCTCGTTCATCTACGACCCCGATTACCACCCGGAAGGGGAGGGTTACCCGAGGCTCCGGCCCGCGACGCGCCGCGAGGCCTACGCCGCCGACATCACCTACGGGACCAACAACGAATTCGGTTTCGACTACCTGCGCGACAACATGGCCTTCCGTGCCGAGGACCGCGTGCAGAGGGGGCTCAACTACGCGATCGTCGACGAGGTGGACTCCATCCTGATCGACGAGGCCCGTACACCGCTGATCATTTCCGGCCCGAGCGGCGACAGCTCGGAGATGTACATGCGCATGAACACCATCGTGCCGCAGCTGAAGCCGCAGGCGGACGAGGAGTCGGAAGGCGACTATTACGTCGACGAGAAGGCCAAGCAGGTCTTTCTCAGCGAGGAAGGCCAGGAACGGGTCGAGCAGCTGTTGCACGAACACGGGATGCTGGATGCGTCGCAGACGCTGTACGACGCGGCCAGCATTCCCATTCTTCACCACCTGAACGCAGCACTCCGCGCCCATGCCTTGTTCAAGCGCGATGTCGCCTATCTCGTGCGCGACGGCAAGATCTTCATCATCGACGAGTTCACCGGCCGCACGATGCCGGGCCGCCGCTGGTCGGAGGGGCTGCACCAGGCCATCGAGGCCAAGGAGGGCGTGCCGATCCAGCAGGAGAACCAGACGCTGGCGTCGATCACCTTCCAGAACTATTTCCGGCTCTACGACAAGCTCTCGGGGATGACCGGCACCGCCGATACCGAAGCCTACGAGTTCCAGACCATCTACGCGCTCGAAGTCGTGGTGATCCCCGGCAACAAGCCGTTGAGCCGGAACGACATGCAGGACCTGGTCTACCTGACGCAGGACGAGAAATACGAGGCGATCATCAAGGAGATCAGCTGGTGCGTCGAGCACGGGCAGCCGGTGCTCGTGGGTACCGCCTCGGTGGAGGCCTCCGAGCGCCTCGCCGGAGCCCTGAAGAAGACCGCGATACCCTTCGAGGTGCTGAACGCGAAGCAGCACGAGCGCGAGGCACACATCATCGCCCAGGCCGGCCGCCCCGGCGCGGTGACCATTGCCACCAACATGGCGGGCCGCGGCACCGACATCGTGCTCGGGGGCGGGCTCGAGGCGGAACTCGAAGGCATGGGCGAGAACCCGGACCCGGCCAAGATCGAACAGGTGAAGACGGAGTGGCAGAAGCGCCACGAAGCCGTGGTCGCTGCGGGCGGCCTGCACATCATCGGCTCGGAGCGCCACGAGTCACGCCGCATCGACAATCAGCTGCGCGGACGTTCGGGTCGCCAGGGCGACCCGGGATCGAGCCGTTTCTTCCTGTCGCTGGAAGACAACCTGATGCGCATCTTCGCTTCCGAGCGGGTGCGCGGCCTGATGCAGCGCCTGGGCATGGAGAAGGGCGAGGCGATCGAAAACGCCTGGGTCAGCCGCGCGATCGAAAACGCGCAGCGCAAGGTCGAGGCGCACAATTTCGATATCCGCAAGCAGTTGCTCGAATACGACGACGTCGCCAATGATCAGCGCGGGGTCATCTACGAGCAGCGTGCGGAGTTGCTGACCGCGGACGACATCTCGGACACCATCGATGCGCTGCTGCGCGACGTGATCAACGCCTCGATCAGCCAGTACGTGCCGCCGGCGAGCGTCGAGGACGAGTGGGACATCCCCGGTCTCACCAAGGCCCTCGCCTCGGAATTCGCGCTGGAGCTGCCGATTCAGGAATGGCTGGACAGCGAGCAGGATCTGCACGAGGAACCCCTGCGCGAACGCATCGTCGACAAGGCGCGCGCCATCATCGAGGAAAAGCGCACGGCGCTGGGTGATGACCTGATGAAGCGCCTGCAGCGCGACGTGATGCTCCAGGTCCTGGACAGCCAGTGGAAGGAACACCTGGCATCGATGGATTACCTGCGCCAGGGCATCGGCCTGCGGGGCTATGCCCAGCGCAATCCCAAGCAGGAGTACAAGCGCGAGGCCTTCGCGATGTTCGAGGCCCTGCTGGAGCGCATCAAGCACGACGTAATCAAGATGCTGCTCCGCCTGCAGCTGCGCTCGGAGAGCGCTGCGGAGGAGTTCGGGCGCCGCTTCGCCCGCGCCCCGGAGGGTATCCAGTTCAAGCACGAGGACCCGAACAGCCCGCTGCGCGCGCCTGCGAAAGAGGACGATGGGGACTCCGCTCAGCCGTACCGTCGCGAGGGGCCGAAGCTGGGCCGCAACGACCCGTGCTGGTGCGGGTCGGGCAAGAAATACAAGCACTGCCATGGCCGTCTGAGCTGAGGCGTCCCGATGGCCGTAGCCCTGCAGGCACCGACGCGGTTGCCGCCCGTTCCCGGCATCCGGCTATCGACCTGCGCTGCCGGAATCCGCTATCGGGGCCGTGACGACCTGCTGCTGATCGACGCGGGTCAGGATGCCGCGATTGCGGCGCTGTTCACCACCAACGCGTTCTGTGCCGCGCCTGTACAGGTGGCGCGCGAACACCTGGCCGCTGGCGCCCCGCGCTGGCTTCTGATCAACGCCGGTAACGCCAATGCCGGCACCGGTCCGGCCGGGGTGGCGGCGGCCCGGGCGACCTGTGCCGCCGCCGGGCGCGTCTGCGACGCAGATCCGCATGCGGTGCTGCCGTTTTCCACGGGCGTCATCGGCGAGCCGCTTCCGGTGAGTCTGGTCGAGGATGCCTTGCCCTGCCTGTACGCGGGTCTGCGCGACGATGCGTGGCTCGCCGCCGGGCGGGCAATCATGACCACCGACACCGTTCTCAAGGGTGCGACCCGGACGGTCCGGCTCGCCGCTGGGACCATCACGCTGACCGGGATTGCCAAGGGCTCGGGCATGATCCATCCGGACATGGCCACGATGCTCGCCTTCATCGGGACGGATGCGCGGATCGATTCCGCACTGCTGCGCGAGCTGTTGCTCGACGCAGTGGATCGCAGCTTCAATGCCGTCACCGTGGACGGGGACACTTCGACCAACGACGCGCTGGTCTGCATGGCCAGCGGTGCCAGCGGCGTTGATCTCGCTGCGCCTGCCGATCGGGAGCGTTTCCTTGTTGCCCTGGACTCGCTGTGCCTGGAACTGGCCGAGGCCATCGTGCGCGACGGCGAGGGAGCGACCAAGTTCGTGCGTGTGATCGTGCGTGGCGGACGCGACCGCAGTGAGGCGCGCCGGGTCGCCGAGACGGTGGCCTTGTCGCCGCTGGTCAAGACAGCCCTGTTCGCGTCGGATCCGAACTGGGGTCGGATACTGGCCGCGGTCGGGCGGGCGGGGATCGAGACATTCCTGATCGAACGGGTACGCGTCACCGTGAACGGCGTGGAGATCGTGTCGGCGGGTGGCCGCGCGCCGGATTACACCGAGGCGGCGGGACAGCGGGCCTTCGCCGCGGCCGAACTGGATATTGTGATCGATCTTGCGCGGGGCGACGCCGAGTACACCAAGTACACTTGTGACTTCTCGTACGACTACGTTCGGATCAACGCCGATTACCGCTCCTGAGATGCCGGTGCGGGTGGCGATCGGTCTGTTGCGGGATTCCGCGGGCCGAGTGCTGATCAGCCTGCGTGCCGCCGATGTCCACCTGGCCGGCATGTGGGAGTTTCCCGGCGGAAAGTGCGAGCCGGGCGAGCCGGGGCGCGAAGCGCTGCAGAGGGAATTGCGCGAGGAACTGGGCATCGAGGTTCTCTCTGCATCCGAGATTCTGGTGATCCCGCATGCCTACCCCGAGCGTTCCGTGGAACTGCGGGTCTTCCGGGTCGATGCATGGCAAGGGGAGGTCACGCCTGCGGAGGGCCAGCCCACGCGCTGGGCCGCCCCCGGCGAATTGTTGCGGTTGCGCTTTCCCGAAGCCAGCCGGGCCATCGTCAACGCGGCGCGATTGCCCGGTTTCTACCTCATCTCGCCGGAACCGCGCTCGCCCAGGGAGATCGACGCCGAGGTGCGGCGTATCGACCGACGCTTGGCTCGTGGGGGTATCGGCCTGTTGCAGATACGGGCCCCGGGTCTGGAACAGGCGCCGTTTCTCGATTATGCCCGGGCCCTGCTGGCCTCTGCGGAACGCCACCGCGCAGAAGTCCTGGTGAATGCGCCGGGCGCCTGGCTCGATCACCTGCCACCGACGATCGGTTGGCACCTCACCGAGCGGCGCCTGCGGTCGCTGTCCTCGCGTCCCGGCTGTGCCGGCTGGCTGGCCGCCTCGGTGCACGACCGGGAAGGATTGGAGCGGGCCTGCTCCCTGCCGGTGGACTTCGTTGTGGCCGGCCCGGTGTTGCGCACACAGACCCATCCCGAAGCGGAGCCGATCGGATTTCGGGGTTTCGCCGATCTCCGCGCCCGTGCTGCCTGTCCCGTCTTCGCCCTCGGCGGACTGACTCCGGCCCATTTGCCCATGGTGCGCGAAGCCGGTGGGCAGGGGATTGCCGCGATCCGCGGCCTGCTGGACTGATCAGGCGGCGGTTTGCCCGCAGGCCCGTTCAGATCGCGCAGCAGCTCAGCTGGAAGGGCACGTCGCGGGAGACGATCCGGGGGCGGTCGTGAAAATCGCCGGGGTCGAGGAAGCGCACGGTGAAGCGCTGCCGCCCCGCGCTGATCTCCGGGTAGCATTGCTGGTCGCTGCCGATGCTGACGCGAAGCATCTGCCACGCGTAGTTGGTGTCGAGTCCCTGCTCGTAATAGCCATCGTGCGCCGTTAACCTGCGAGGATGTCCCGCCGCGCGCATGAAGGTCAGTACCTGGGTGATCGCCTCGGACACCGTTTCCAGCGGCTGGAACCATTCGAGCAGCAGTTCTTCGCGCACAGCGGCAGGCTGTGACAGCCAGTAATGGTAGATGGGGAGATCGAAATCACAGGCGCCCCCGGGCAGCGCGGTACGCTGGCGGACGCTGGTGAAGAATTCGTTGCCCTTGACCCGGTGGTCCACGCTGCCGACCTGATCCTCTAGGCGTGCCAGCAGCCGTCGCTGTCCTTGCATGGTGAGGGTCAGGCGCTCCTGGTCGACACCGGGCTGTGAGGCGAGGCGGTTCAGGTTGGCGATCTGGCGTTCGATCTCGCCCATCAGTTCGCGCTTCACATCGACACGTCCGGCCAATGCATAGATGTCGACCAGCACGGTCAGCGCGTGATGGTGGTCGAAGTCGCGCGCCGCCAGGCTGGTACTGCGGAACCGTTCCACCAGCGCCTCCAGGCGCAGCAGCAGTCGCACACGTTCGTGCAGCGGTTGTTCAAAGGTCAGCGTCGACTCGCTCAAGGCATGGAATCCCGTAAGTTGAGGTTCAGTATCGGGCATGTCCGCGGTGCATTTCTACCCGCCTTGCCGCAAACGCCGAGGTACACTGCCGGCAGGAAATGGGATCGAAGCCGGGTGTCTTCCGGGCGCGGTGCGGTTCAGGAGTGGATTCCGCGATAGAGCCGGTCCAGCGCCCGTACGCGATGCACCAGCGAGCCTGGACCCGAAGAGGAGCCGTTGTCGATGACATCGTCGGCCGCCTTGAGTCTGGCGACCCGGGAAGCCTGGCTTCTGACCATGGTCCACGCGTTTTCCGGGTCGATTCCATCGCGGGCGATGATGCGCTGCACCTGCATGGGCTCCGGACAGTCGACCAGAAGGATTCGATCCACGCGGTCACGCCACCCGGCTTCGAGCAGCAGTGGGATGACCAGCAGGACGTAGCCTGTGTCCGTCGGAAGATCTGCGATGCGGTCCTCCATTGCCTGGCCGATGGCCGGGTGGGTGATGGACTCGAGGCGGGCACGCAGGGCGGGGTCGCCGAAGACCAGGTCGCGGAGCGCTGCGCGATCCAGGCTGCCGTCGCTCCGGCGCAGATCGTGACCGAAGGCTCGGAAGACCTCTTCCAGCAGCGGCTGCCCTGGAGCAAGGACGTCGCGCGCGAGTTGGTCGGTGTCGATCACCGGAACGCCCAGATCCGCGAAGATACTGGCTACGCTGCTCTTGCCGCTGCCAATGCCCCCGGTGAGCCCCACCCGTAACATCAGGGAAGATAGAGGGACAGGAGCGTTTCACCCCAGATCAGGGTCAGCCAGCCGGCCGCCGCCAGGTAAGGTCCGAAGGGGATCGGGATGTTGCGGTCACGGCCGCGTAACAGGATCAGGGCAATTCCGACGATTGCGCCGACCAGCGACGCAAGGAGCAGGACCACCGGCAGGGCCTGCCAGCCAAGCCAGGCACCAATGGCCGCGAGCAGCTTGAAGTCGCCGTAGCCCATGCCCTCCTTGCCAGTGAGCAGGCGGAAGCCGTGATAGACCAGCCACAGGCTGAGGTAGCCGGCCATTGCGCCGATGACCGCGGATTCCAGATCGGTGAAGAGACCGAAATGGTTGGCCGCCAGGCCCAGCCAGAGCAGCGGCAGCGTGAGTTGGTCCGGGAGAAGGGTGGTGCGGGCATCGATCCCCGAGGCGGCGATCAGGAAGCCGGTAAACAGGAGCGCAACGAGCCCCGTCGCGGTGGGCCCGAAGTGCCAGATGGTCGCAGTGAAGAGCACCGCCGTGAGCAGTTCCACCAGCGGGTACTGCCACGAGATGCGGGCTGCACACCCGGGGCAGCGCCCGCGCAGCAACAGGAAGCTGAGGATCGGGATGTTCTCCCGAGCCCTGATCTCGCGGCTGCACTCGGGACAGCGTGAACGCGGCCACCACAGGTCGAACCGCTGCGGTGGTGTCCCGGCCGGATCGGCTTGCTCCAGTACAGCGCGCGCTTCCTGTTCCCACTCCCGCTGCATCATCAGCGGCAGGCGGTGGATGACGACGTTGAGGAAGCTGCCGATCATCAGCCCGAACAATGCCGCCAGAGGCAGCGCCCAGACCCCGAGGTCCGCCGGCAGGGGGCTCATGATTGCATGGCCGGAAGCGGCTTCCTGAAGTCGTCGGTCGGAGTCGTCACGATTGGGCCATGCGGAAACTCCCGTACCAGATCGCTGCTGCCGACACGCCGGTGCTGCGTTGGGGCGGTTCGAGACAGGCCCACTAGATGACTTGGCCGAGCATGAAGATCGGCAGGTACATCGCGATCACCAGGCCACCGATCAGGACCCCGAGGATCACCATGATCAGGGGCTCGAGAAGACTGGAAAGACTGTCCACCGCGTTGTCGACCTCTTCCTCGTAGAAGTCGGCGACCTTCGCCAGCATCGCGTCCAGGGATCCCGATTCCTCTCCGATCGCCACCATCTGCACCACCATGTTGGGGAATATGGCGACGT
>PUOZ01000208.1 GCA_003553165.1 Thioalkalivibrio sp. | reverse complement strand
GGCGACTCGCTGCCGATAATGAAATCGACCTGCGCTATTACTCGGTCATCTACGAGGCGATCGAGGACGTGAAGCAGGCGCTCACCGGCCTGCTGTCCCCGGAGATGCGCGAGGAGATCGTCGGTCTTGCCCAGGTGCGCGATGTCTTCAAGGCCTCGGGCTTTGGCGCCGTTGCGGGCTGCCTGGTGATCGAGGGCACCGTCAAGCGCGGGAATCCGATCCGCGTCCTGCGTGACAACGTGGTCATTTACGAGGGCGAACTGGAGAGCCTGCGGCGCTTCAAGGACGACGTCAGCGAGGTCAAGACCGGTACCGAGTGCGGCATCGCGGTCAAGAATTACAACGACGTGCGTCCCGGCGACCAGATCGAGGTCTACCAGCGGGTCGAAGTGGCCCGGACGCTCTGATGACCGCGAGAAGGGATTACCAGCGCAGCGACCGGGTCGGCGACCAGATGCAGCGGGAACTGGCCGAGTTGATCCGGCTCGAGGTCAAGGATCCGCGCGTCGGGATGGTAACCCTGTCCGGCGTCGAGGTGTCCCGCGATCTCGCCCATGCCAAGGTCTTCTTTACCCAGTTGGGCGGGGAGGAAAAGGGGATGGAGGCGGAGCAGGGTCTGAACCATGCGGCGGGCTACCTGCGCCGGGTCCTGGGTACGCGGCTGCGTCTGCGCAGCGTGCCGACCCTGCGTTTCATCTATGACGATACCCCTGAGCGGGGGGCACGGATCTCGGCCCTGATCGACTCCGCAATCGCCGAGGACGAGGCCCGGCACCCCGACGGCGACGTTCCGGAGGGCCCCGGCGACGAAACCGGCGCCGAGCCCCGGAACTGACGCCCTCAGCGCCCCGCGGTCCGGAGAAGCGACCGCGGTCCACCGCCATGCCGATAAAACGCCGCGACGTCGACGGTATCATCCTCCTCGACAAGCCGCTGGGACTGAGCTCGAATCAGGCCCTGGGGCGGGTCAAGTATCTGCTTGCGGCTCGGAAGGCGGGGCATACCGGGAGCCTCGACCCACTGGCCACGGGGCTCCTCCCGCTGTGTTTTGGGCAGGCCACGAAGGTCTCCGGCTGGCTGCTCGACGCGGACAAGCGTTACATGGCCGTTGCGCGGCTCGGGGTGGAAACCGCGACCGGTGACCTGGAGGGCGAGGTCCTCCGGGAAATGCCGGTGCCCGCACTTTCGGACGCGGACATCGAGGCGGCCTGCGCGGGGCTGCGGGGCCCGATTCAGCAGGTTCCGCCGATGTACTCGGCGCTGAAGCACGAAGGCCAGCGCCTCTACGACCTGGCGCGCAGGGGAATCGAGGTCGAGCGGCCCGCGCGCGCGGTGATGATTCATTCCCTGTTGGCCGAGCAGGTGGCTCCGGACCTTCTGCGCCTGAAGGTGCATTGCAGCAAGGGCACCTACATCCGGACCCTGGTGCAGGACCTCGGCCGCGCGCTGGGTTGCGGAGCGACGGTGGCGGAATTGCGACGAACCGGTCACGGCGCCTTCGACGCGGCCGAGATGGTCAGTATGGCGACGCTGGAGGCGGCTGCCGCCGAGGGCGGCCCCGAGGCCGTTGAGCGCTGGCTACTGCCCGCCGACCGCGCCTTGGCCGACCGCCCGGAGGTCCGGCTGGACCCGGCCTGCAGCCGGTTCCTGCGGCAGGGGCAGCCGGTGTTCGTTCCGGGGGTCAGGGAGACGGGGCCATTGCGGCTCTACGGTGCCGCTGGCGAGTTCCTGGGGATCGGCGAGCTGCTGGATGACGGCCGCGTGGCGCCGCGACGTCTGTTCGTGTCGGCCCATTCCTGTTAATTCATGGTCTTTGCGTGCTACTATTTCGCGCCTTCGCCAACGCCCATGCTGCGAAGGCTTGCGTTCGTGCCGCGCGGCCGTGCGTCCCACCCGGAATAAGGCGTGATTCGGGCTGCGGACGAGGTGGCGGTGGGAGAGGGAGCGAGGGCCACGCCCGCAGGGCCATACAACCAAGGTTTACGTCTCAGGAGTCAAGCACGACATGTCATTCGATACCCAAACCAAGACGACCATCGTCGAGGAATATCGCCGCGATCCAACGGATACCGGCTCTCCGGAGGTCCAGGTTGCCCTGCTGACCGCGCGCATCAAGCACCTGATGGGGCACTTCGAGACCCACAAGAAGGACCACCACTCACGTCGCGGTCTCCTCAAGATGGTCAACCAGCGGCGCAAACTGCTGGCCTATCTGAAGGGCAGAGACCAGGAGCGTTACCAGGCGCTCGTGCAGAGCCTCGGTCTGCGCCGTTAAGTTCACCAAGAAGCGGGAAGCCAAAGCGTGTCATACAAGAAGACGTTTCAGTACGGAAATCACACGGTCATCCTCGAGACCGGCGGCATCGCCCGCCAGGCGAGCGGAGCCGTCCTGGTCAACGTGGCGGATACTGTGGTGCTGGTCACCATGGTGGCACGCAGGGACGCCGATCCTGGCCGCGACTTCTTCCCGATGACGGTGAATTATCAGGAACGGACCTACGCTGCGGGCAAGATTCCCGGTGGCTTCTTCAAGCGTGAGGGGCGCCCCAACGAAAAGGAGACCCTGACCAGCCGCCTGATCGACCGGCCGCTGCGCCCGTTGTTTCCCGAGGGCTTCAAGCACGAGACCCAGATCGTTGCCACGGTCATGTCGATCAATCCCGAGGTGGATCCGGACATTCCTGCCCTGATCGGAGCATCGGCTGCAGTGGCGGTTTCCGGGGTTCCCTTCGCCGGCCCCATCGGCGCCGCCCGCGTTGGTTACCGGGACGGTGAATACCTGTTGAACCCGACCGCGAGCGAACTGGCGGAATCCGACCTCGACCTGGTGGTCGCCGGTACCGAGAGTGCGGTGATCATGGTCGAATCCGAGGCCAGCGAGCTCTCGGAAGAAGTGATGCTGGGTGCGGTCATGTTCGGGCACGAGCAGATGCAGGCCGCCATCCAGGCCATCAGGGAACTTGCCGCCGACGTCGGCAAGCCCGCCTGGGACTGGACCCCGCCGGCCGACGACAGTCATCTCGAGGACCGGGTTGCCGGTATCTCCCGCGATCTCCTGATCGACGCCTACCAGATTCCCGAGAAGCAGGCGCGTACCGACCGCCTGAACAGCCTGCGCAGCAGCGTCGTCGAGCAGCTGGCCACCGGCGCCGAAGGCGCGCCCTCGGCCGATGCGGTGAAGACCGCGTTCCACGACCTCGAATACCGCATCGTCCGCGACCGCATCCTGGATGGGAATCCGCGCATCGACGGCCGCGACAACCGCACGGTACGTCCGATCAGCGTGCGTACCGGCGTTCTGCCGCGCGCCCACGGGTCGGCCCTGTTCACCCGGGGCGAGACCCAGGCACTGGTCGTGGCGACACTGGGCACCGATCGCGATGCCCAGGTCATCGACGCGATCGAGGGCGAGCGCCGCGAGCGTTTCATGCTGCACTACAATTTTCCGCCTTACTGCACCGGCGAGACCGGCATGGTGGGTTCGCCCAAGCGCCGGGAGATCGGTCATGGCCGGCTGGCCAAGCGCGGCGTGCAGGCGGTGATGCCCAAGGCAGACGGTTTCCCCTACGTCGTCCGGGTGGTGTCCGAGATCACCGAATCGAATGGCTCCAGTTCCATGGCTTCCGTGTGTGGCACCAGTCTGGCGCTGATGGATGCCGGGGTTCCGCTGAAGGCCCCCGTGGCGGGAATAGCGATGGGCCTGATCAAGGAGGGCGACCGCTTCGCCGTGCTTTCCGACATTCTGGGCGACGAGGATCACCTCGGCGACATGGATTTCAAGGTGGCCGGCACCACCGGCGGCGTCACCGCGCTGCAGATGGACATCAAAATCCAGGGCATCACCCGCGAGATCATGGAACGTGCGCTGGAACAGGCGCGCGCAGGGCGACTGCACATCCTGGAAAGGATGGGTGAAGAAATCAGTTCGCACCGTACCGAGATGTCCAGCTATGCCCCGCGCTTCATCACCATGCGCATCAACCCGGAAAAGATCCGGGACGTGATCGGCAAGGGTGGGGCGACCATCCGCGCGCTGACCGAGGAGACCGGGGCGTCGATCGACATCTCCGATGACGGCAGCGTGAAGATCGCCTCGACCGACCAGGCCGCGGGAGAAGAAGCCAAGCGTCGGATCGAAGAACTTACCGCCGACGTCGAGGTGGGCCGGGTCTACAGCGGCCGCGTGGTGAAAATCATGGACTTCGGCGCCTTCGTTGCGATTCTTCCCGGGCGGGACGGCCTCGTGCACATCTCCCAGATCTCGAACGACCGCGTCGAGAACGTGAGCGATTTCCTGACCGAAGGCGATACCGTGACGGTCAAGGTGCTGGAGGTCGACAAGCAGGGGCGCATCCGGCTCAGCATGAAGGCCATCGAAGCGGCCTGATGCGTCCGGTTGGGCTGTCTGCGCGGGGCGGCCCGCGTTCGGACGTGACGACACTTCGCTAAGGGGCACCGGCCGTGGATCTGGTCAGCATACGCAAGAGCTATCGTCGCTACGCGAGGCACTACGATGTCATCTTCGGGCGCGTCTTTGCCCAGGGGCGTCGCCTTGCCCTGAGGACACTGGCGCCGGTCTCGGGCAAGCGTGTGCTCGAGGTCGGGGTCGGTACCGGTATTTCGCTGCCGTTCTATTGCCCGGATGCGGAGGTGGTCGGAATCGACGTCAGCCGGGAGATGCTGGAAATCGCGCGCCAGCGCGTCGTGGATGGCATGTGTCCTGCAGTGACCGGCTTGGCCGAGATGAATGCAGAACACCTGGCTTTTGCCGATGACAGCTTCGACGCGGTGGTGGCGATGTACGTGGCCTCGGTGGTGCCGACCCCGGATCGCCTGTTCGCCGAAATGTGGCGTGTCTGCCGGCCCGGTGGGCAGATCCTCGTGGTGAATCATTTCGCATCGCGGCAGTGGATCCTGCGCAGCTTCGAGCGCAGCCTGCGGCCGCTGTCCCGTGCAGTCGGTTTCCGCCCGGACATGGAACTGTCCGATTTCGTCGCGGTGGCCGGTCAGCAGCCGGTGGCCATCGAACCCGCCAGCCTGTTCGGGTACTGGAAGCAGATCCAGTTCACCAAGCCCGCCTGAGGGTTACAGCGGGCCTCGCCCCCGTGCCATCGGCTGCACCGTTTCCGTGCGTCTCCGGGGGGCGGGGCACGGCCCGGCTCCGCGCTGGTGCAGGCCTGCCCCAGCCTTACAGGGCATACCCGTCCGACGAACGGCAGGACACCGGGCAGGGTTCTTGCTGGGCTTCGGGTGGGTTAGAGTAGCGGACGTTCCGCTTCCCTTTTGCGCGAGGATGGCCCGGATGT
>PUOZ01000363.1 GCA_003553165.1 Thioalkalivibrio sp. | reverse complement strand
CTCGGGGCCACCCGCGGCCACCTTCCCGGTCAGCAGACGCTCGACGCGGGCGTAGATGTCCTCCTCGTAGATCCGCTGCTGGTCGCGCAGATCCTTGCGCACGCCGGCCAGGTCGGACTCCTCGATGGAGCGGGCGCGGGCGTCCTTTTCGACGCCGTCCCGGGTGAAGACACGCACGTCGATCACCGTGCCCTCGATGCCGGACGGAACCCGCAGGGAGGTGTCCTTCACGTCCGACGCCTTCTCGCCGAAGATCGCACGCAGCAGCTTCTCTTCCGGCGTCAGCTGAGTCTCGCCCTTGGGCGTGACCTTGCCCACGAGGATGTCGCCCGTGCGCACCTCGGCCCCGACATAGACGATGCCGGATTCGTCCAGCTTCGCCAGCAGCGATTCGGACACGTTCGGGATATCGGCGGTGATCTCCTCCTGGCCCAGTTTCGTGTCGCGGGCGACACAGTTGAGCTCCTCGATATGGATGGTGGTGAAACGGTCCTCCTGAACCACCCGCTCGGAGATCAGGATCGAGTCCTCGAAGTTGTAGCCGTTCCAGGGCATGAAGGCGACCATCATGTTCTGGCCCAGCGCCAGTTCGCCCAGGTCGGTGGAGGAACCGTCCGCAAGCACGTCGCCGCGGGCGATCACGTCACCCACGTTGACCAGCGGGCGCTGGTTGATGCAGGTGTTCTGGTTGGAACGGGCGTACTTCGTCAGGTTGTAGATGTCGACCCCGGGCTCGCCGGGTACCGTCTCCTCGTCATTCACCCGCACCACGATGCGCGCCGCGTCGACCGAGTCGACGGAACCGCCGCGCGTGGCGACGATCGCCGAACCGGAGTCGATCGCGACGGTGCGCTCGATGCCGGTGCCGACCAGCGGCTTCTCCGCGCGCAGGCAGGGGACCGCCTGGCGCTGCATGTTGGAACCCATCAACGCCCGGTTGGCATCGTCGTGCTCCAGGAAGGGCACCAATGCCGCAGCCACGGAAACGATCTGCTTCGGCGACACATCCATGAACTGGATCTTGTCCGGAGTGGAGATCGTGAACTCGTTCTGATGACGGCAGGAGACCAGGTCGTCGGTCAGCCGGCCCTCCCCGTCCATCGCCGCGTTGGCCTGGGCGATCACGTACTGGCTCTCCTCGATGGCGGAGAGATAGACGATCTCGTCGGTGACCTCGCCCTCGGCAACCTTGCGGTACGGCGTCTCGAGGAATCCGTAGCGGTTGGTGCGGGCATACACGGCCAGCGAGTTGATCAGGCCGATGTTCGGGCCTTCGGGCGTTTCGATCGGGCAGACGCGCCCGTAGTGCGTGGGGTGCACGTCGCGCACCTCGAATCCGGCCCGTTCGCGGGTCAGGCCACCCGGCCCCAGGGCCGAGATCCGGCGCTTGTGCGTCACCTCGGACAGCGGGTTGTTCTGGTCCATGAACTGCGACAACTGGGACGAGCCGAAGAACTCTTTCACCGCCGCCGCCACGGGCTTGGCGTTGATGAGTTCCTGCGGCATCAGGCCTTCGCTCTCGGCCACCGTCAGGCGCTCCTTCACCGCGCGCTCGACGCGCACCAGGCCCAGCCGGAACTGGTTCTCGGCCATCTCGCCCACGCTGCGGATGCGGCGGTTGCCAAGGTGGTCGATGTCGTCGGTGCTGCCGATGCCGTTACGCAGGTCGATCAGGACCTTGAGCACGTCGAGGATGTCCTCCGGCGAAAGCACACCCGGACCCTCGTCGGTATCCCGGCCGACGCGGCGGTTGAATTTCATCCGGCCGACGGCGGACAGGTCATAGCGGTCCTCGGAGAAAAACAGGTTGCCGAAGAGATTCTCGGCGGCATCCTTGGTCGGAGGCTCACCCGGACGCATCACCCGGTAGATATCGACCTGGGCCTCGAGTTGCGTGCGGTTCTGGTCCAGGCGCAGGGTGTCGGAGATGAACGGGCCACGGTCGTAGTCGTTGGTGTAGATGATGTCGAACGAGCCCACGCCAACGTCCCGCAGCTTGTCGAGTAGCGGCTCGGTGACCGGGGCGTTGGCCTCGGCAAGCACCTCGCCGGTTTCCTCGTCGACGATATTGCGGGCGAGCGCCCGGCCAAGGATGTACTCGTCCGGGACTGTCAGCTTATTGATGCCCGCCTTCTCGATCTCGCGGATGTGCCTCGGCGTGATGCGACGGCCCGCTTCCACGATGACACGGTCGCCGTCGAGAATGTCCACCACCGCGTTTTCGCCGCGCAGACGGTCGGCGACCAACTCGACCTCGGCACCCGCCTCGAGCAGGCGAACCGAATTGAACTCGAAAAAGGTGCTGAGGATTTCCTCGGTATCCATGCCCAGCGCACGCAGCAGCACGGTCGCCGGCAGCTTGCGTCGGCGGTCGATGCGCACGAACACCCCGTCCTTGGCGTCGAACTCGAAGTCCAGCCAGGAACCGCGGTAGGGAATGATGCGGGCGTTGAACAGCAGTTTCTGGGAGCTGTGGGTCTTGCCTTTGTCGTGATCGAAGAACACGCCCGGGGAACGGTGCAGCTGGGACACGATCACCCGCTCGGTGCCGTTGATCACAAAGGTCCCGTTCTCGGTCATCAGGGGCAATTCGCCCATGTAGACCTCCTGCTCCTTGACCTCCTTGACCACCGTGGTGCCTGCGGGGGCCTCCTTGTCATTGATCACCAGACGCAGCATCACACGCAGCGGCGCCGCGAAGGTCACCCCGCGGATCTGGCACTCCTTCACCTCGAACAGCGGCTCGCCCAGACGATAGGAGACGTACTGAAGCTGCACGTGACCGGAGTAGCTGACGATCGGGAATACCGACTGAAACGCCGCATGCAGGCCCGTCGCCTCACGCGTGTCGGGGGCGGCATCGGCCTGGAGGAAATCCCGGTACGACGCCAACTGCGTCTCCAGGAGATAGGGAACCTCGAGAATCTGTGGGCGTTTGCCGAAATCCTTGCGGATTCGCTTTTTTTCGGTATAACTGAGGGCCATGGGATACCTCGACTGCAACAGGGGTCATCGGGCGGCGCGGCGTCACCGCCACGGGCCAAGGCTGGCGGTCTTGCGGCCGCCAGCCTTGCGGTTTCGGACTAGGTCACGAAACAACGTACAGAAACGCCTTACTTCAACTCGACGGAAGCGCCGGCCTCTTCGAGTTCCTTCTTCATTTTCTCGGCTTCATCCTTGCTGGCATCTTCCTTCACGGTGGCCGGCACGCCTTCGACCATGTCCTTGGCCTCCTTCAGGCCAAGTCCGGTCAGGGCACGCACAACCTTGATCACGCCGACCTTGTTCGCGCCGAAGCTGGTCATCACGACGTTGAACTCGTCCTTGACCTCTTCCGCGGCGGCCTCGGCAGCGGCGGCGGCCGGAGCCGCAGCCACGGCGGCGGCGGCCGATACACCGAACTTCTCTTCCATCGCGCTGATCAGGTCGACGATCTCGAGAACGGTCATGTTGCCGATCGTCTCCAGAATTTCCTCTTTCGAAACTGCCATCTTGATTCTCCTAATGGGCTACCGCCCGGCTATTCAGAAATGTTTCAGGCGGCTGCCTGCTTTTGATCACGGATCGCTGCGACGGTGCGCACCAGCTTGCCCGGGACCTCGTTGAGGGTGCGGGCGAACTTGTCGAGCGGGGCCTTCATCACGGCCATCAGCAGACTGATGGCTTGATCACGGGTCGGCATCTGGGCCAGGCGATCGAGATCGCCCGCACCCAGCATCTGCCCACCAAAGGACACCAGCTTGACTTGCAGCTTCTCGTGGTTCTTGGTGAAGTCCTTCATCAGGCGGGCGGCGGCACCAGGCTCGTCCTGACTGAATGCCAGCACCAGAGGCCCAACCAGGCCCTGCTGCATGCATTCGAAATCAGTGCCTTCCACCGCACGCCGGGCCAGGGTGTTCTTCACTACCCGCAGGTAGACACCGGACGACCGCGCCTGCTTGCGCAGTTCGGTCATCTGGCTCACCGACAAACCACGATATTCCGCTGCAATGGCGGAATGCGCCGAGGCAGCTACCGCGGCCAGTTCCGAGACAACGACCTTCTTGTCATCGAGATTCATAGCCACGTTGACTTTCCTCCGTTGTGATCGCCCATATCCTGGCGATCGTTACAAACCGGGGAGACTTTCCCCCGGGGCTTGTGGTGCTTCCCGCCGCAGGACATTCCTGAATCGGGCTGACACCATCTGCGCAGGCTTTTCGGTTTTAAGCGGCGTGCCGCGCCTGCGGTCTTGGATGGCCCGCCACCTCGGGGGTGGCGGCCGACCCAAACTTGCGAAACTCGTTTACAGCTTCAGGGTGGACGAATCGATCTGCAGGCCCGGACCCATCGTGGAAGAGACCGTCACCCGACGCACATAGATCCCCTTGGAGGTGGACGGCTTCAGCTTCATCAGGTCTGCCAGCAATGCATCCAGGTTTTCCGCCAGCGCCTGGCTCTCGAAGTCGACGGCACCGATGGAGCAGTGAATGATGCCGCCCTTGTCGGTCCGGTAGCGCACCTGTCCACCCTTGGCGTTCCTGACCGCGGTCGCGACGTCGGGCGTGACAGTCCCCACCTTGGGGTTCGGCATCAGACCGCGCGGGCCGAGGATCTGGCCCAGCTGTCCGACGACCCGCATCGCGTCCGGGGAGGCGATCACGACGTCGAAATTGAGTTCACCCGCGCGCACCTGCTCCGCGAGATCGTCCATGCCGACAACGTCGGCACCGGCCTCGCGGGCCGCATCGGCGTTGGCGCCCTGGGTGAAGACCGCAACCCGGACCGTCTTGCCGGTGCCATTGGGCAGCACGGTGGAGCCGCGCACGACCTGGTCGGACTTGCGGGGATCGACGCCGAGGTTCACCGAGACGTCCACCGACTCACGGAACTTGACCTTGGAAACCTCGCGCAGCAGATCGAAGGCCTCGGTGGCCGGAAGGGCCTGGCCGGGGCGGATCTTTTCGCGAATCGTCTTCAATCGCTTGGACAACTTTGCCATCTCAGAGACCCTCCACTTCAAGACCCATGCTGCGCGCGCTGCCAGCAATCGTGCGTACCGCCGCCTCCAGATCGCCCGAGGTGAGATCCGGTTCCTTGGTGCGCGCGATTTCCTCAAGCTGCTCGCGGGTCACGGTGCCCACCTTCTTGGTGTTGGGAGTGCCAGATCCGCTCGTTATGCCGGCGGCCTTCTTCAGCAGGACCGCCGCAGGAGGGGTCTTGGTGATGAAGGTGAAACTGCGGTCCGAATACACGGTGATCACGACGGGGATGGGCAGCCCCGGTTCGACGCCCTGCGTCGCGGCGTTGAACGCCTTGCAGAACTCCATGATGTTCACGCCGCGCTGACCGAGGGCGGGGCCCACGGGCGG
>PUOZ01000174.1 GCA_003553165.1 Thioalkalivibrio sp. | reverse complement strand
TGCTGATCATCCTCGGCATCGCCATCGGTGGCGGCCTGGCCTGGTGGAGCGGCCGCAAGGTCGCGATGACCGACATGCCGCAGATGATCGCGCTCTACAACGGCATGGGCGGCGGTGCCGCGGCGGGTATCGGCGCCATCTACCTGCTGCAGGCCGACCCCGAGACGGCCTCCAACGTGATCCTCGCCATCGCCGTGCTCGGCTCCCTGATCGGCTCGGTGGCCTTCTCCGGTTCGATGGTCGCCTTCGCCAAGCTGCAGGGGCTGATGGACAAGACCATGCATTTCCCGGCCCAGCAATGGGTGAACCTCGGCCTGTTCGTGGTCACCGTCCTCCTCGGGCTGTCCCTGGCGCTGAGCGGCGGCGACGTGAACAACTTCGTGCTGCTGCTGTTCTTCGTGCTCGCCCTGGCCTTCGGGATACTGATGACCCTGCCCATCGGCGGCGCCGACATGCCGGTGGTCATCTCGCTGTACAACGCCCTGACCGGCCTCGCGGTCGGCTTCAAGGGCCTGGTGCTCGACAACCCGGCGCTGATGATCGCCGGTATCGTGGTCGGTGCGGCCGGCACCCTGCTCACCCAGCTGATGGCCAAGGCCATGAACCGCAAGATCAGCAACGTGCTGTTCAAGCAGTTCGGCGGCAGCAGCGGCGCGGAGGCGGAGGCCGTCGGCGGCAGCCTGAAACCGATCGAGGCCTCGGACGCCGGCATCATGATGGCCTTCGCCAACAAGGTGATCATCGTCCCCGGCTACGGCATGGCCGTCGCCCAGGCGCAGCACAAGATCTGGGAGCTGACGCAACTGCTGATCGGTCGTGACGTCGCGGTGAAGTTCGCGATCCACCCGGTGGCAGGGCGTATGCCCGGGCACATGAACGTGCTGCTCGCCGAAGCCGGCGTGCCCTACGACATCATCTACGACCTCGATGAGATCAACAACGAGTTCAAGACCGCCGACGTCGCCATCGTCATTGGCGCCAACGACGTGGTGAACCCGGTCGCGCGCACCGACCCCGACAGCCCGATCTACGGCATGCCGATCCTGAACGCCGACCAGGCGAAGAACGTGATCGTGATCAAGCGCGGCCGCGGCGCCGGCTTCTCGGGGATCGAGAACCACCTGTTCTACGCCGACAACACCCGCATGCTCTACGGCGACGGCCAGAAGGCCGCCTCCGAGCTGATCCACGCGATCAAGGAGATCGGCTGATTCTTCGGAGTTGCGCAGGGCCGCGGTCCGGGCGACGGGAACCCGGTCGCGGCCCCAACGGCGAGTGGGCCATCGCTCCGCTCACTGTCATGGCCCTGCGCCACCCCTGATGATGACCCGCCACAAACTGTAGGTCGGGTTAGCCCAAAGGGCGTAACCCGACGGGTCTGGCACCCACCCATGACCGCAAAGCAGCGTCGTTCCCGGCACGTCGGGTTACGCTTCGCTAACCCGACCTACAAAAAATAACCACCTCGGACCCGATGGGTGCCGACCGATATTTCTTCGCCTGTCAAGCCGCTGGGCGCTTTTTTCACGGCGGTTATGCACAAGAGGCGTGCAAAACGTCAAAAAGGTTTCAGTTAGCCTTCATTGCTTCGAATCGTTCGCACGAAACGTGCTTACGCCTTTGTTTTTAAATATATAAATAAAATTGAACGTTTTTTGACCAGTTCGACACAAGTCCTTGCGGGACAATGATCTCAGGGCAATTCCCCGGCGCTATCCACAGAGTTATCCACAGCATCCGTGGATAACCCGACGCGAACCGATGCACCCGTCGAGCTTCCCCCGATGACGTAAACTCCCGCCATGCACCCCCAAGCCTTTGTCCGCGTTGCCGTGGACCGTCCGCTGGACCAGCTGTTCGACTACGCCTGCACCGATCAAGGGCAACCCGCCGTCGGCCAACGGGTCCGTCTGACCTTCGGGGGCAGCGCACAGACGGGTGTCGTCCTCGAGGTCGACCAGCCGCCGGCGATCGACCCGGCGCGGATCCGGGCCCTGGACGGAATCCTCGACCCCGAACCGATCCTCCCGCCCGCCCTGCTGGAACTGCTGCGGTTCGCGGCGCGCTACTACCATCATCCCATCGGCGAAGTCGTTCTGAATGCCCTGCCGCCGGCGTTGCGCACGGGCGGGCCGCTGCCCGGACCCCGGCCGCCGGAGCTTCTCTGGCGCCTGCAGACCGGGGCCGCGCCCTCGCGGCTCGGCCCGCGTCAGCAGGCCGTCGTCGAGGGACTGCGGGACGCGGGAACGGCGCTGCCGCTGGATACGCTGAACGATCTGACCGGCCTCGGATTGCGCCGGACCGAACTCGAACGCCTGGCCGCGCGCGGCCTGCTCGAGTCCGTGCAGGCCGCAACCGAGCCCCCCCCTGCCGGCCACCCGGCGGTCACCCTGACCCCGGAGCAGGAGCAGGCCATCGCCACCATCACCGCGGAAGCGGGCCAGCGGGCCGTGTTCCTGCTGGACGGTGTCACCGGCAGCGGCAAGACCGAGGTCTACCTCGAGGCCGCCGCGCACGCGCTCGCCCGCGACCGACAGGTGCTGATCCTGGTCCCGGAGATCGCCCTGACGCCGCAGCTCGTCCAGCGGGTCAGCCGACGCTTCCCCGGACAGGTCGCTGCGCTCCATTCGGGACTGCCGGCGGGCGAGCGGCTGCGGGTCTGGGAAAACGCCCGCCTCGGGCAGCGGGGCCTCCTGCTCGGCACCCGCTCGGCGCTGTTCACACCGCTGCCACGGCTCGGGCTGATCATCGTCGACGAGGAACACGACCCTGCCTACAAGCAACAGGACGGGCTGCGCTATCACGCCCGCGACCTCGCGATCATGCGCGGTCACATCGAATCCATCCCGGTGGTCCTCGGTTCCGCCACACCGACACTGGAGACGCTGGTGAAGGCCCGCGAGGGCCGCTATCGGTACCTGCGCCTCGGCACGCGCCCGGATGGCTCGCAACCCCCGCCGGTCCGCTGCCTGGATACGCGCGTGCACCGCCCCGACGAGGGCCTGTGCAGCCCGTTGCTCGACGCCATGCGCGAGACCTTCGACCAGGGACGGCAGTGCTTCATCCTGCTCAACCGCAGGGGCTTTGCGCGCGTACTGGCCTGTGACCACTGCGGCTGGGTGGCCGACTGCCCGCACTGCGATGCGCGCCTGACCGTGCACGCGGCGGCGCGGCGCTCGGTCTGCCACCTCTGCGGGTTCAGCGAGCGGCTGGCGGAGACCTGCCCGCAGTGCGGCCAGGAACTGAGCCATCAGGGACTGGGAACCCAGCGCCTGGAGCGGGCGCTGTCCCGCCACTTTCCTGACATCCCGATGGTGCGGCTGGACCGCGACAGCATCCGCCGCCGGGGCGAACTCGAGCAGTGCCTCGAGACGATCCGCGCGATGGACGCCGGCATCGTGGTCGGCACGCAGATGCTGGCCAAGGGCCATGACTTCCCCCGCGTCGGCCTGGTCGGGGTGATCGACGTCGACCAGGGATTGTTCAGCGTGGATCTGCGCGCGGCGGAGCAGACGCTGCAACTGGTCCTGCAGGCCGCCGGACGCGCCGGACGCGGCGGCGATCCCGGTGCGGTGCTGGTGCAGACGGGCCATCCAGAGCACCCGCTGATGCAGGGCCTGCGCAGCGGTGATTATCCGGCCATGGTCGAGCCCCTGCTGCACGAACGCCGCGCCGGCGGCATGCCCCCCTTCGGCTTCCTGGCCCTGATCCGCATCGACGGCCCCAGCCCGGACGCCAGTGCTCGGCAGGCCGAGGAGATCGCGCAACAACTGCGCCGCCACGCCCGCGATGTCCGGGTCCTCGGTCCCGCACCGGCACCCCGGCATCGCGTGAACCGGCGCTACCGCGAGCAGATCCTGCTGGCCTCGGCCAGCCGCAAGCCCCTGCACCAGGCCCTCGCCGACGCCCGCGGGCACTGGCAACGCAACCCGCCCCCGCGCAGCCTCCGCGTCAGCATCGACGTCGATCCGATCACCCTCTCCTAAGCCCATCCCCGATCGCGACCAGAGGTCGCTCCTACGCACCAACACCCGCCCGTAGGAGCGGCTTCCAGCCGCGATGGCCCAGCCCCCGATCGCGACCAGAGGTCGCTCCTACCGATGCGAATCACGCCTGGTGTGCGGGTTGGGTTAGAATATCGGGCTTTCTTCCGCAACCGGTTATCACGGCCTTGAAAGAGATCCTCGAGCAGGCGCTGGAGTCGGCGCTCTCCCAACTCGTGCGCGATGGCGTCGTGCCCGCCGACCACGGCGTGGAGGTGCGGCTGACCCGCACCCGCGAGCGCGAACACGGCGACTTCGCGGCCAACCTGGCCATGCAGCTGGCGCGCCCCGCGCGGCGCAAGCCGAGGGAGATCGCCGAGCGGTTGCAGGCGGCCTTCCCCGCAGTTCCCGGCCTCGCCGCGGTCGAGATCGCGGGACCGGGCTTCATCAATTTCCGACTCGACGAGAGCGCGCGCTTCGCGGTACTGCAGGCCATTGCTGCCGCCGGTCCCGCTTACGGGCGTTCCGACATCGGGCGCGGCCAGACTGTGCAGGTCGAGTTCGTGTCCGCGAATCCGACCGGCCCCCTGCACGTCGGGCATGGACGCGGCGCGGCCTATGGCGCCACCGTCGCCGACCTGCTCGCCTTCTGCGGCTTCGAGGTGACCCGCGAATATTACGTGAACGACGCCGGACGGCAGATGAACATCCTCGCCGCCAGCGTCTGGGTACGCTACCTGGAGAAGCGCGGCATCGTGCTGCCCTTCCCCGCCAACGGCTACCGCGGCGGCTACGTGCACGCCATCGCCGACGATCTCTCGGTGCTGTTGGGCGATGCCGGCGCACACCCGGCGGAGCAGGTGCTGCACGGTCTCCCACCCGACGAACCCGACGGTGGCGACAAGGAGGCCTATATCGATGCCCTGGTGAACCGCGCCGTCGATCTCCTCGGACCAAGCCTCTACCGGCAGTTCTTCGATCATGGCCTGAACGCGATCCTGGATGACATCCGCGACGATCTGGGGGCCTTCGGCGTGCAGTACCAGAGCTGGTTCTCCGAGCGCAGCCTGGCCGACTCCGGGGCCATCGACGCGGCCGTGACCCTGCTGCAGGAACGTGGCGCGCTGTACGAAAAGGACGGCGCCCTGTGGTTCCGCTCCACCGACCACGGCGACGACAAGGACCGCGTCGTGCGGCGCGAGAACGGCGAGTACACCTACTTCGCCTCCGACATCGCCTACCACCGGGAGAAGTTCGAACGCGGCTTCGACCGGATGATCAACGTCTGGGGCGCCGATCACCACGGCTACGTCGCGCGGGTGCGCGCCGGCATCGCCCAGCAGCACCGAGAGATCGTCGGCGATGGCGTGGACGTACTCGCCGCGAT
>PUOZ01000101.1 GCA_003553165.1 Thioalkalivibrio sp. | reverse complement strand
CTCAGCTGGTTAGAGCACATCACTCATAATGATGTGGTCCCCTGTTCGAATCAGGGCGTAGCCACCACCTTCTTACCTGCCGCGGTCCCCTGCGATGAAACGATACGGTATCCGCATCACGCTGGCGGAAGAGAGCACCATGCGAGCGCCGCACCTGCTGGGGCCGGATTGGGAGTATTTCCGCTGGTTCGATACCGAGGCTGCCCGCGAGCGCGCCCTGGCCGACATGGCCCGCGAACTGCGCAACTACCGCCGCGGCGATCGGCTCGACCAGGTGCTGGAGCGCGTCGAGCGCGAGGACTGAGCCGCGGCGCGCTACCCGTGCGCCCGACTGCCGATCTCCAGCTCCCGCGCCAGGTCCATCGGCTCCATCAGATAACACAGGCAGTCCTGCGCGATCACCCGCGTGTCCAGCGTGAGCATGGACGGCATCATCGGGCGCCGCAGGCGGACGTCCGGTCCATCCTCCTCGAGGTACTGCGCCGTGACGTCGCGCCCGTCCTCGCTGGTCGCCACCAGGGACGCCATTCCGGAGCGCGCCTGGCGGATCAGCCGTGATCCTGCGGGAAGGATCCGGAAATTCATGCGATCGAGCTCGGGTTCCAGCAGTACGTCGGCCCCGGCCTCCGTGCCAACCTGCAGCCCCGGGCGCACGCGGACCTGCGCGACGGTATGGAAGACGTTCATGGAACGTGGGTCCGGGGGGTGGTCGGGAAAACGGCTGAGGTGCAGCACGGCGTCGATGAATTCCATCGCGTGGCGGATCCCGGTCTCGTCGTTGGGATGCCCGCACTCCAGGGTCACTGCAGGCGCCAGCGCCGCCAGGGCCATGGACGCCACCCCGCGGGGGCGGGTGAAGTAGACCACCGTGCGCCCGAACAGCCCGGCAAGGTTCAGGAACCCGTCCTCGAGGAAGTTGACGCAGGCATAGTGCGGATTGCGCCCGGTGTTGTTGTGCAGGTCGATGGCCGCGAACAGGCCGTCTTCGCGCAGGCGCCCGATGATCTGCTCGAACATGTACGACTCGGGCGATCCGGGCTGTTCGGTCCCGGGCCAGATCCGGTTGAAGTCCGGCTGGTCGTCCAGGTGCCGCTGTCCCAGTGCGGCCGCGCGCACGTTGCCCACCACCAGCGTCAGCGCGCGCGGGAGTTGCCGGCCGGCGTATTGGTGCAGGAGTCGCTGTACCGCCTGCAGGCCCACCGGCTCATTGCCATGCAGCATCAGCACCACCGCGACCGCCGGTAGACGCCGGCCCGGCAGGCGGATGATGGCCGGTCGCGGCAGGTGCCGGTGCAGGTCCTCCGGTGCACTGGCAAGAAACCCGTCCGGCAGTTCCGCGTATTCGTCGAAGAGCTCGTGATCCATTACAGACTCCAGGTGTGGACCGGGCGCCCGGTGCGCTGCCAGGCGAAGTAGGCCCGGGTCAGGGCCGCCATGTCGCCGCCGTGACGTTCGACCCACTGCTGCTGCCAGATGCTCCCCGTCTGTCCGGATTCCACCCGCGCGGCCACGATGCCGAGCAGGTGGTCGCGCTCGCTGGCGTCGATGCCCAGGCGGTCCAGCCCATCGGCTGCATGGGGCAACAGCACCTGCTGGATCAGCTGGCGTGCCGGCAGCGGGGGCTCGACTTCCCAGCGAAGGCGGCTCTTCAGACCGTAGCGTGCCGCCGCGTAGAAATTGTCGCGGGCGCTGGCGAACGGGAGCGCTCCGGCCCCGTTGCCCGGGGTTGCGACCAGGTGTTCGATCAGCCCCAGCAGGAACGCCGTGTTGGCCAGCATGTCCTCCAGGGTGGGCCCGGCGGGGAGGCTGCGGTGTTCGATGCGCAGATTGTACCCGCCGTCGGCGTCGATGCCGAGGATGGGCCGGTTCCAGCGCCAGATGGTGCCGTTGTGCAGGCGCAGGTGCGGCAGGCTGGGGTCGTTCTCCGGGAGTCGACTGGGCAACAGGACCGGAAAGTGCTCCCTGTTCTCGATGAAGGCCTCGGCGATGCTCTCGCGCAGGTAGCCGCTGCCGAAGGTCACGCGCCGCACCGGACCCCGCGCCGACTCGCCGAACCCGCCTACCTCGACGGCCTGTTCGAACAGGGGGATCCGCGATTCCTCCCAGAGCAGCCGGCCGAACAGGAACGGTGTGTTCCCACAGGCTGCCAGCACCGGTCCGGAGGCTGCCAGAGCGGCGTTGTACACGCGGTGGGCGACTGTCGGCTGCGTTTCGAGATGGATCTGAAACGAGGTCGCGGCAGCCTCCAGCATGACGTCGCTGTGCACGTGGCTCAGGTGTTCCTGGCCCTCGATCTCCAGGCGCAGCGGGCGCTGGGCGCGGCGTTCGAGCACCGCACTGTTCAGCGCGCGATAGCGCGTGCGCCGGGACATGTGGTGCAGGCCGAGATGCTGCGGCATCAGTGTCGGCAGGGAACCCACCATCAGGATGTCGCCGCCGAGTTGCCGTGCCACGAGCTGCGCCTTGCGCAGGGTCTCCGTCATTTCGGACAGGATCATGCAGAAGCAGTCCGGGCCGGTACGGAAGACGCTGGAGTTGATCTCGATGTTGAACTGGGCCAGTTCCAGGGTGGCCATCGGGCTGTCGAAGAGTTCCAGGAAGGCCTCGTTCTCGGCGAGGGGGGCGCAGTCGGCGTCGATCAGCCAGGCCTCGATCTCGAATCCGAGCCGCGGCTGCTGCGGGCCCGGATCCTCCCGGCTGCGGAGCCAGTGTCCCAGGCGTTCGGTTTCCCGGCCCAGGTTGCCGGCGAAGCGATGGAAGTCCTCCGGGGTGAAGCGTTCCTCGCTGATGTCTTCGCCCATGGCCTCAGTCCTCGTCCGCGTCTTCGCTGTAGAGGCTCTCCAGCAGTTCGGCCCAGATCTGCTCATGGCTCTCGATGAAGGCCAGGAGCTGCTGCCGGAACGCCAGGTAGCGGGCCTCGAAGCGCGTGAAGTCGCTGCCCTCCGAGACGAGCTTCGCGGCCCGGTCCGCCTGCAGCAGGCTGTCGCGCAGGTTCAGGCTTGCCGCCATCGCGCCCTTGACCCGCTCGCGCTCGTGCGGGATCCAGCGTCGGTCCGAGAGCAGGGAGCGCAGGTTCTCCCCCACCTCCAGCACCCGCTTGCGCAGTCGCGGCAGAGCGCCGATGGTCCCGCTTTTCAGGTCGTCCCAGACGACCGCGACAATCAGTTCCGACCATCTCTCGCGCAGGCCTGCCACGGTCTCAGGGTCGAAGGCGAAGGATCTTTCGAGCTGTTTCGGGTCAAAGGACATGGCGCTTCCACAGGTTGCAGGAACAATGTGCTGGAATACGGCCTTCATGGCTAGCGTCTAACACCGAACAAGAACAAGCAAGGCCGCTACGACGGTCGGGTGAGGAGAAAACTGATGGCAACGTGGCTCGCACAGCGACGTTTGCGGCAACAGGTGTGCGACATGCGTCCGCAGCTCTACCGGACCGCATTCGCCTGGTGTCACGACGCCGCTCTGGCCGACGATCTGGTCCAGGAAGCAATGATGAAGGCACTGACACGTCTGAAGACCCTGCAGGATGAGGCCGCGCTGAAGGCCTGGGTCTTCCGGATCATGACCAACTGCTATCGCGACTGGGGTCGGCGGCAGAAGGACACCGTGGACGTGGATAGCATCGATCTCCCCTGTGATGACTGCCCCGAGACGCAGACGGAGCGCGGTCGCGTCGTACAGGACGTGCGCCGGGCAATGGCCCGGTTGAGCGACGATCATCGCCAGGTGGTGGCATTGGTGGATCTGGAGGGCTTCGCCTACGCGGAGGTCTCCGAGGTGCTGGAGGTTCCGATTGGTACCGTGATGAGCCGCCTGAGCCGCGCGCGTGCGCAGTTGCGCAAGCTGCTGCTGGAGCAGGCTGCCCCGGAGTCGCCGACGCTGCGGCTGGTGAGGACGCACCGTGAGTGATCCGCGGCCCAGCGACGAGATCCTGAATGCGTTCGTGGACGGGGAATTCTCGTCCGAAGACCGCCTGTTGACGCTCAAATCCATCGCGGCCAGCGAGAATCTCAGCCGCGAGGTCTGTGACATGTACCAGCTCAAGGAGCTGGTGAACATGGCCTACAGCCAGGGCTCCATCCCCGATCCCAACCGGCGCTCCACGCGCAAGGGGAGGCGGCCGGGCGGCGGATTGGTGGCCATTGCCGCGAGCGTGGTCGCGCTGGCACTGGGGACGGTGGCCGTGCTCGAGGTGAGCCGCGAGCAATCGGTGGATCTGCAGCAGGTTGCGCTGGTGTCCCAGGAGCGGGATCCGGCAGCGGGCGGGGAAATCGGGCCGGTCACGGACGTTCGACGGGTGCTGTTTCACGTGACCGACGTGGATCTGCGCGACGCCGAGGCCCTCTTCGATGACATCGAACACATGTTCGAGACGGCGTGGCTCAACGACGAGCGGCTCCAGGTGCAGATGGTGCTGCACGGAACCGGGATGGATCTGGTACGCGCCGACCTGGCGCCCTTCCCGAACCGCATCCGGGATCTGGTGCACACCTACGACGGCCTGCGCATCACCGCCTGTGGGCAATCCCGCGCACGGCACGAGCGCGAGGAGGGACGCCCCGTCCAATTGCTGCCCTGGGTCGAGGAGGTCGAATCGGGCGTGCGCGAGGCCGCACAGAAACAGCAGGAGGGCTGGACCTATATCCGGGTGTGACGGGACGTTGTCCATTCGGGCAGTACACAGGCGCGATGCGCGTTCGTGATAACCAGGCGGAAACCGCCATTCATCGAGATGGAGAGAGAGGCAATGCAGAAGACATCCATTCATTTGCTGCTGCTGGTTCTGGTGATGGTCGTCTCCGGCATGGCAGTTGCCGCGACGCCTGAGGACAAGACGCGGGTGGTCTACCACGTGAACCAGGGGGACCCTGGTCTGCACATGGCGGCGCTGCGCAACGTGCAGAATCACATCAATGCCGTTGGCGCCGATAACATGGACATCAAGCTGGTGATGCACGGGGGCGGCATCAACCTGCTGCTGGGAGCCAACGAGAACCCCGACATCCAGTCCGCGGTCGACAGCCTGAAGCTGCAGGGCGTGGACTTCCAGGTTTGCCGCAATACGCTCACTTCCCGCCAATTGCCGATGGAAGCGCTGTACGACACGACCGAGGCGGACATCGTCCTCAGCGGTGTGGCGCAACTCTCCATCCTGCAGCGCGAGGGCTACACCTACATCAAGCCGTGACCCGCTTCTCCCCCGACCCTCCTAGCGAGGGCGCTCTTCGGAGCCTTCAACCCGGTCCTGCCGGGTTTCTTTTTTGGTCCAGCAGGCGCAGGCGTTCGGGGGTTCCGATGTCGATCCAGCCACCCCGGTGGATCTCGCCGGTGACCTGCCCGGCGGTGATGGCGTCGCGCAGCAGTGGCGCCAGCGCCCGGCGGCCGCGGGGTAGGCCGGCGAACAGACCGGGGCGG
>PUOZ01000053.1 GCA_003553165.1 Thioalkalivibrio sp. | reverse complement strand
CCATCGCTCGAGAGCCTCGGGCAGCAGGGTGTGGTTGGTATAGGCAAAGGTGCGCGTCGTCACTGCCCAGGCGGTGTCCCAGTCGAGCCCGTGTTCGTCGATCAGCAGGCGCATCAGTTCGGCGACCGCGATCGAGGGGTGGGTGTCGTTGAGTTGTACCGAGAATTTCCTGTGAAAATGTTCCAGGCCGGCGCCGGTCTGTGCGTAGAGGCGCAGCATGTCGCGCAGCGAACAGGACACGAACAGGTAGCCCTGGATCAGGCGCAGCCGCTTGCCGGTCTCCGGCTCGTCGTTGGGGTAGAGCACCTTGCTGATGGTCTCGCAGCGGATCTTGCGACCCACGGCCCCGTAGTAGTCGCCGGTGTTGAAGACCTCGAAGTCGAAGGATTCGGTCGCCTCGGCTGCCCACAGGCGGAGCAGGTTGGTGTTGTAGACGCCATGGCCTGGAATGGGGGTGTCATAGGCCACCCCGCGGATCGTTTCTGCCGGCACCCAGCGCACACGCTGCCGACCCTGATCGTCGACCTGAAGCTCGGTGTGTCCGCCCAGCTTCAGGTCGAAGGCGATGTGCGTGCGGCGCAATTCCCAGGGGTTGCCCTCGCGCAACCAGCTGTCCGGTTCTTCGACCTGCCAGCCGTCCTCGATACCCTGGCGGAAGATGCCGAATTCGTAGCGCAGGCCGTAGCCAATCGCCGGGATCTGCAGGGTGGCCAGCGAGTCCATGTAGCACGCAGCCAGCCGACCCAGTCCACCGTTTCCGAGACCTGGCTCTGCTTCCTCCTCGATCAGCTCTTCGAGGTCGAGTCCGGCCCTTTGCACCGCCTCGCGCGCGTTGTCCAGGATACCCAGCGCCAGCAGGTTGTTGCCCAATTGCGGGCCTGGCAGGTACTCCGCCGACAGGTAGCAGACCGTTCGGCTCTGCAGGGACTGGTAGGTCTGTGCGGTGCGCAGCCAGCGGTGCAGCAGGCGGTCGCGCACGGTGTAGGCGAGGGCCTGGTAGTAATCCTGGCGCGACGCCATTTCCGGCACGCGCCCGCGCACGTAGAACAGGTTGTCGAGCAGTGCCCGATGGAGCGTGTCCACCGTTCGCCCTGTGCGTGTGTGTTCCTGTTGTGTTGGATCCTCTGGCTCTGACATCTTCCCCGCCTCGTGTGGTCGCTTTGGCCTGTGTGCGCTGGCCGAAGGCTGTTCTTCTGACGCCCGCCGTGCGAATGCTGATCGGTAGGTCCGACAGTCCTGCGGCGAACGGCAAGCGCATGGATTGCGTTCGCGGTGATCCGGTCGAAGCGTGAACGCAAGCGACTGGATGCGGCGGCTTCCTGGCGGGTCCCGTGTCGGAGCATAGTCGCTGGGCAGGAATTCTTCTTGTTCAGCAGCCTGTCGGGATGCCCGGGTCCCGGGAGGTGGTGCTGCGGGAGCGGTAGAATGGCGATTCCGCAGGTCTCGATAGCTCGGTGAATCCGACGATCGCAGTGGAGGTGCCCGATATGCCGAGGATGCGCCGGAGGTTCGATCTGCCGACGAAGGTCTGTGCCGTCTGCGGGCGGCCGTTTTCCTGGCGTCGGAAATGGAGCGCCTGCTGGGATGCGGTCCGTTACTGTTCCGATCGCTGCCGTCACGCCGCGCGAAGGGCGCGGGGAGAGGGGGCCGGGCCATGAGGACCCTGCGGTTCGTGCTGGGCGATCAGTTGTCCCGAGGGCTGAGTGCACTGGCCGATCTGGATGTCGAACGCGATGTGGTGCTTCTGGCCGAGGTCCATGAGGAGGCCACCTATGTGCGGCATCATCAGCAGAAGATCGTTCTGGTACTTGCGGCGATGCGCCATTTTGCCGACGACCTGCGGGCCGAGGGTGTCGCGGTCGACTACGTTCGCCTCGACGATCCCGCCAACACGGGCTCATTTACCGGCGAACTCGGCCGCGCGCTTTTGCGACATGCCGCTGACCGGGTGGTGGTGACGGAGCCCGGTGAGTGGCGGGTCCTCGAGATGGTGCGGAACTGGAACGAGGCCTTCGGCAGGCCCGTCGAAATTCGGACAGACGATCGCTTTCTCTGCTCGCAAGAGCGGTTCGAGGCATGGGCAACGGGCCGTAAGGCCCTGCGCATGGAATACTTTTACCGGGAGATGCGCCGCGAGACAGGTTGGCTGATGCGCGACGGCGAACCCGAGGGCGGGCGCTGGAACTTCGACCCGGAGAACCGCAAGGCGCTCCCTAGAGATGTTGTGCCGCCATCCCGGATTCGGTTCCAGCCGGATGCAACCACGCGGGAGGTAATGGCGCTCGTGGCACAGCGCTTCGGCGGTCATTTCGGAGACTTGGATCGGTTCGGGTGGGCGGTGACCCGAAGCGATGCGCTGAAGGCGCTGTCCGAGTTCATCGCGGTCGCCCTCCCGCGCTTCGGTGACTACCAGGATGCGATGCAGCGGGGCGAGGATTTTCTTTTCCACGCGCTGTTGTCGCCGTGCATCAATATCGGCCTGCTGAATCCCCGCGAGGTGTGCGAGGCGGCGCTGTCGGCCTGGTCCAAGGGCGCGGCGCCGCTGCCGGCGGTCGAGGGATTCGTGCGCCAGATTCTCGGTTGGCGTGAGTACGTGCGCGGGATTTACTGGCTTCGGATGCCCGCCTATGCAGCCACGAATGTTCTCGAGGCGAGCCGACCCCTGCCGGATTTCTACTGGACGGGCGAGACCGATCTGCACTGCCTGCGCGAGGCCATCGAGGGCACGCGGCGGAACGCCTACGCCCATCACATCCAGCGGTTGATGATCACCGGCAACTTCGCGCTGCTGGCAGGTATTGCACCGGCCGAGGTGGAGGGTTGGTACCTGAGCGTCTATGCCGACGCCTTCGAGTGGGTGGAATTGCCGAACACGCACGGGATGGCCCTCCACGCCGATGGGGGTCTCCTGGGCTCGAAGCCCTACGCGGCCTCCGGGGCCTACATCGATCGCATGTCCGATTATTGCGGCCACTGCAGCTATAGTCCGAAGATCAAGCTGGACGAGGGTGCCTGTCCGTTCAATTACCTCTACTGGCATTTCCTGATGGAAAACCAGCGGCGTCTCGCCGGAAATCCGCGGATGCTCATGCCGTATCGCACGCTGGCCCGCATGACCCTGGAACGGCGCGAGGAAATCGCCCGCCAGGCGCGGCAGTTCCTGGCCGGGCTGAATCCGGGTTGATTGCCATGGCGCTGCGGCCGCAAACCGCAGGTCGGGTTAGCCCGAATGCCGTAACCCGAAGGGTCTAGCTGAGGGGCCAGGCGGGGTGGATCATGGCGGGTTATTCCCCTATGCTACGTGCCTGATCTGCGCGCCGGGTGCACTGGCGCGCTCGCTAGCGGACCCTTGGGGGGGTCCGGGGTGCATCCAAACAGGGAAGGGGGCCTGTCGTTCGTCGTGAATCCGTACGCCATTTTCCTGCTCTACCTGCTGGCCATTCTCGGCTTCGTGGCGGTGACGCTGCTCATGAACCGTTTGCTGGGGCCGAAGCCCGTGGCGTCGGCGATGAAGCTGGACCCTTTCGAGTGCGGTGCCGAGCCGGTGGATCGGATGAACGTGAAGGCCGTCCCGGTGAAGTATTACGGGATTGCGGTGGTGTTCATCCTGTTCGAGCTGGAGACGGTGTTCCTGTTTCTGTGGGCCCTCGGTGCGCAACCGCTCACCGGGACCCTGCTGCTGGTGTTCGGCTTCTTCCTGCTGCTGCTGGTACTGCTGGTGCTGTATGTCTGGAAGTCCGGCCTGCTGGAGGACGTTCGCACATGAAGCAAGATCTTCGCAGGGCGCAAGAGCGCAGCGTCATCCGCCGTCGGCATGTGCCGGCTGCCTGGGGATGGCTCGCCACCGGCATGGCGGATGGCGGCCTTCGGCCGTTTCCGCCCTACTTGTTACTGACGGGGGGTCGATGAACCAGGTTCACGAAAAATCGGGCGCCTTCGAGTACCTGACCACCCGGAAGGACGAGCTGGTCGGTTGGGCGCGCAAGTTCTCGATCTTTCCCTACCCGTTCGTCACCGCCTGTTGCGCGATGGAATTCATGTCGGTGAGTTCGACCATGTACGACACCGACCGCTTCGGTGCCGCGCTGCCGCGTTTCTCCCCGCGCCAGTCCGACCTGCTCATGGTGGTCGGCACCATTACCCATAAGCAGGCGCCGATCCTGAAGAAGGTCTACGAGCAGATGTGCGAGCCGAAATGGGTGATGGCCTTCGGCGTTTGCGCGACCAGCGGCGGGTTCTACCGAAACTACGCGGCGCTGCAGGGCATCGACAAGATCATCCCGGTGGACGTCTACATCCCTGGCTGCCCGCCGCGTCCGGAGTCGGTGATCGACGGGATCATGCAGTTGCAGGACAAGATCGCCAACGCCAGCCACCCCATCATCAACGAGAAGTTCTGAACATGGACCAGGGTCTGCTCGAACGACTGCGGGAACGGCTGGACGGCGACGGCCGCGAGCCCGTCTTCGCGCACGGCCTGCTCGCGGTGCAACTGCCGCGCGAGGCGCTGCTCGATACCGTGAAGCTGCTGAAGGAAGAGTTCGGGTTCGACATGTTTCTGGACGTCACCGCGGTCGATTGGCCACAGCGCGAGCCCCGCTTCGACGTGGTCCATCACTTCTACTCAACCCGCGATCACGTGCGGGTGCGTCTGAAGATGGCCGTAACCGAGGCCGACGCGGTGGTGGATTCGCTGGTGGACCATTATGGCTCCGCGCACTTCATGGAGCGCGAGTGCCACGATATGTACGGCATCGTTTTCCGCGGCAACGCCGATCTGCGTCCCATTCTTCTTTATGAGGGCTTCGAAGGTCACCCGCTGCGCAAGGATTACCCCAAGGAGCGTGAACAGCCCCTGGTCAGGTACCGCGAATGACGCCGTCTTTTCCGAACGTAGGGCGGAAGAGGCCGAAGGCCGTCATCCGCCATCCGGCGTGTGTCACGATCCCGTGCGCCGTGGGCCATGGCCAGCGCTGCGCGGCGGATGACGCTGCGCTTTTCCGCCCTACAGCGGGCTGTGGGCACTCGGTGTCATGACGATGCGGGACGAAGAGCAGACGCTGCCGAACCCGGTGCGCCCGGCCTTTGATCGCCCCTCCACCGAGGATGGCGTGATCGTCAGCATCGGGCCGTCGCACCCGGCGACCCACGGCACGCTGCAGATCATCGCTGAACTCAGCGGCGAGCGGGTGGTGCGCGCCGACGTCCACTGCGGCTACCTGCACCGCGGCTTCGAGAAGGAGTGCGAGGCCCACACCTGGCACACGCTGATCCCCTTCGTGGACCGGCTGAACTATTGCTCGGCCCTGATGAACAACTTCGCCTACTGCGACGCGGTCGAGACCCTGATGGGGGTGGAGATCACGCCGCGCACCCGCTACCTGCGCACTTTGCTCGCCGAATATTCGCGCATTGCCGACCACATCACCTGCAT
>PUOZ01000284.1 GCA_003553165.1 Thioalkalivibrio sp. | reverse complement strand
ATCGTCAATGTGACGCCGCTGGAGCCCGAGTGGGAGGGGCACGTGACGCTGGAGTTCTCGAACACCACGCCGCTGCCGGCCAAGATCTACGCCAACGAGGGCATCGCCCAGATGCTGTTCCTGGAGTCCGACGAGGTCTGCGAGACTTCCTACAGGGACAGAGGCGGAAAGTACCAGGGCCAGCGCGGCGTCACCCTGCCCAAGACCTGAGGTGCGGGTCGGCCGCGTACCAACGCGGGCGCACCGGGAGCCTGTCCGCGTGAAGCTTTTCCGCTCGTCTGGTCATCACGGAGGCTCCGCAGGGAATCCGCTCCCGGGCAAGGCCCTGCACCCCGCATTCCCTTACCCTGTGGGAGGCGAGCCCTCTCGGCGATCGAACGGCGGAAAACCTTCGCCCAGAGGCTGGTCTGCCGCAGGGGCGTCCCTTGAAACAGCGGTAATCCGACCACCTGCGGACCTTTGGCGCTCATCAAGTCCGCTTTAGCAGCGACAAATCGGGATTCAGAAGTTTTCGGTGGAGGTGAACAGCCCGACGCGCAGATCCTTTGCAGTATAGATCTCGCGGCCGTCCACCCGTACCGAGCCGTCGGCGATGCCGAGCACCAGCTTGCGTGCGATCACCCGCTTCATGTCCAGATGGTAGGTGACCTTCTTCGCGGTCGGCAGTACCTGGGCGGTGAACTTCACCTCGCCCACGCCCAGCGCGCGCCCGCGTCCCGGGTTGCCCAGCCAGGCCAGGTGGAACCCGACGAGCTGCCACATCGCGTCGAGGCCGAGGCAGCCGGGCATCACCGGGTCGCCCGGGAAATGGCAGGCGAAGAACCACAGGTCCGGATGGATGTCGAGTTCCGCGAGCATCTCGCCCTTGCCGTACTCGCCGCCGTCGCTGTTGATCTTCAGCACCCGGTCCATCATCAGCATGTTCGGCACGGGCAGGCGGGCATTGCCGGGGCCGAACATCCTGCCGTAGCCGCAGTCCAGCAGTTCGTCGCGGTCGTAGTGGTCTTTCTGCATGACGGAGTCCTGGAGCAAACGCGCTATTGGAACGAAACCGGTGGCCAAAAGCAATGCTGTTGCCGCCGGCTGATTCGGCCAGCGCAGCGCCTTGGCTGGACTTGGATGACCGATCGGCCATACTTCATGGATTGTTCATGCAGGGGAAGGGAAGGTGACCGTAACGATCCTGATCTGGGTGGCCGCGATCCTGGCGCTCATCCTCGTGCTGGACTTCGCGCGGCAACCGATCCGCCGTTTCCTGGTGGTCACGGCCGGCCTGATCGCGCGGGTCACCTGCGGCCTGCGCACGCAACTCGTGCACCTGCGCGACGCCGTTGGGCGGTGGCAGAGTTTGCACCTGGCGCGGCTCGAGGCTGCGCGTCTGGCCGATGCGGTGGATGCACTGGAGCGCAACTACGGAGATCGGGTCGGGCATGACCTCGAGCAGCTGCCGGATCTGCGCCAGCACACCCATGCCGTTCTCCGGGACCTCCAGTCGGCCTATGCCCGGGAGGAGACAGGACTCACGGGGGAGCCGCCCTGGGTACGCCGCCTCGAGGCGATCGCGCGGACCTCTCCCGGCGACCAGCCGCAGAGCCAGCGCCTGGCGCGCGACATGCAGGAGACCGTGCTGCGCATCGCCCGGATGGCCCTGGAGGAGCACCGCCAGAATGCGCGGGCGCTGTTGGCTACCCGGCGCAGGCTGCAGCAGCCGCTGCAGGATCTGGTGTCCCGTCTCGCGTCGCTGCAGGAGCGCCTGGCGAGCCTGGAGAGCCAGGCGCAGGGGCTGGATGCAACGCTGAGGCGGTTCGAGCAGAACCGGACCAACCGTTCCCTGCGCATGCCCGTCTATGCCCGTACCGGCGGGCAGTGGTTGCTCAGCGCCGCTGGTCTGGCCCTGGCGGCCCTTTCCGTCTACGTCTACCAGGAGGTTTTCCGCGAGCCCTTCGAACTCCTCTTCCCCGCTCCGACCGACAGCGCCCACGAAGTCTCGATGCTGGCGATATGGGTGCTGCTGGGCGTTTCGGCGCTGACCGGCTGGATTCTGGTCGAGACGCGCGCCATTGCCGGCAAAGGCTTGACGCCACTGGCCCGTCTTGCCCCCTTCTCGCGCGCGCTGCTTACGGCCATCGCCGGGGTGATCCTGTTGGCCGTGATGATCGTCTCCATGATCAATGGCTATCTGCGGGAATGGTTTCTCTATCGGGCCGAACTGGTCGAGGTGCTGATGGCCGGGGGTGTGGAGCCGCCGGGACCCGACGTGGGCTGGGTCGCGCAACTTCTCGGGGGTCTCCTCGGGTTGGTCCTGCCGCTGGTGGTTGCCCTCGCTCCGGTCTGGCTGCTCGGCCTGTTGGGGGCCACGCGCGTGCTGTTCGGCGGCGCGATTTGGTTTCTTCTGGCACTTTTTGCTGGACTGTTGCAGTGGTTGGCCGGAGTTTCCTGCCAGCTGCGCCGTTGGCTGCCGGCAGGGTTCGACCTTGTGATCTTCCTTCCCGAGGCGTTCAGGCGCTGGCGCAGTCGCGGCCCGAGTTGATGCGATGCGGGGATGGAGAAGTGCTCCCGGGGGATCCTTCGGCGCCGAGGACTGATAAACTGCCACGCCGATAGGATCGATAGCGAGAGCTGGGAGAAGGGCAGCATGGGTTTCAGAGTTGTCGGCATCGCATTTGTCTTGGGTCTGCTCCTGGTCTTCACGACGCAGGCGGCGGCCCAGAACGTCACCCGCTATGTCAGTGAAGAGCTCGAGGTGGGCGTGCGCACCGGGAAGACACTGCAGAATCGGATCATCCGAAGCGCGCGCAGCGGCGAGCAGGTCACCGTACTGCAGCAGGACCCCGATGGTCACTCGCAGATCCGGTTTGCCAATGGCACCGAGGGCTGGATTCTGACCCGCTATCTGCAGGATCAGCCGCACTCCCGTGAACGGCTCGCCGCGGTGCAGGCGGAACTGGACGAGATCCGCTCAGGTTCCGACGACCAGGCCGGTCGTATTGCCCAGTTGCTGGATACGCGCCGGGGCCTGGAGGCCGAACGCGAGGCCCTGCAGCGTCAACTCGTCGGCCTCGAGAGTGAGCTCGAGGAACTGCGGGACGTCGCCGCCCGCCCACAGGAGATTCGGGCACAGAACGCGCAATTGCGCAGTTCCCTGGTCGAGGCGCAGAACTCGGCCGATGATTACCGCCGCCAGGTCGAGGTCATGCGGGCGGACAGTCAGCGCAAGTGGTTCATGACCGGCGCGCTGGTCACTGTGGGTTCGCTGATTCTAGGAATCCTGCTGACGCGGCTTCCGCGCCGGCGTCGGAGCAGCGAGTGGTAAGCCGGATAGGAAGTCGATGGTTGCTTGCACCGGAGGCACCGGGCCGGTAGCCTTCGCGCGGTTCCGTGCTGCGGCACTGCGCCTGGCCTTGGATGCCAAACCGTGTGCGCACCTGGGTGCGCATGCTTTCCTGACCAAGGAGTCTTGACCGAATGCTGTACGCGATTCTGTCGACATTCGTGCTGGCGGCGCTCGCACCTTGGGTGCACCGGCTGACAGGGCGCTACAGCGGCTGGGTGCTGGCGTTGCTTCCCGCCGCGCTCTTCCTCTACTTCGCCAGTTTCCTCCCGGCCATCAATGCCGGCGAGGTGGTGGTGCTGCTCACGCCCTGGATGCCCGGGCTGGACATCCAACTCTCCTTTCTGGTCGACGGCCTCTCCCTGCTGTTCGCGTTGCTGATCTCGGGCATCGGCTTTTTCATCATCAGCTATGCCGGTCGGTACCTCGAGGGCGAGCGCGACCTCGGCCGCTTCTACGTGGTCATGCTGGCGTTCATGGGTTCGATGCTGGGCCTTGTGCTCGCCGACAACCTGATTGCGATGTTCGTGTTCTGGGAGCTGACCAGCGTCACCTCCTATCTGCTGATCGGGTACAACCACGAGGATCTTAAAGCCCGCAAGGCCGCGCTGCAGGGCCTGATCGTGACCGTGGGCGGAGGCCTTGCGCTGCTCGCCGGCATCGTGATGCTGGCCATTGCCGGTGGCAGCTACGAACTCTCGGAGATCCTGAACTCCGGCGATGCCGTGCGCGAACACGCGCTGTACCTGCCGCTGCTGATCCTGATCCTGCTCGGTGCGTTCACCAAGTCGGCGCAGGTGCCGTTCCACTTCTGGCTGCCGAACGCGATGGCGGCGCCGACGCCGGTTTCCGCCTACCTCCATTCCGCCACCATGGTGAAGGCCGGCATCTACCTGCTGGCCCGCCTCAACCCCTCGCTGGGCGGCACTGAAGTCTGGTTCACTGTGCTTGCGCTGTTCGGCGCGGTCACGATGTTCGTCGGCGTGTTCCTGTCGTTCCGCAGCACCGGCATCAAGAGTGTGCTCGCGTATTCCACCGTAATGGCGCTGGGCACGCTGACGATGCTGATCGGCATCGGCACCGAGACCGCGCTGCTCGCGGCGATGGCCTTCCTGCTCGCGCATTCGCTTTACAAGGGCGCGCTGTTCCTGGTAGCCGGCATCCTGGATCACGAGGCGGGCGCGAAGGACTTCCTGCAGACCGGAGGGCTACGCGCTGCGCTCCCGGTGACCTCGGCCTTCGCGATTCTGGCCGCCCTGTCGATGGCCGGCGTGCTGCCGCTGTTCGGCTTCGTGGCCAAGGAACTGATGCTGGAGTCGGTGTTGGGTGCGCCGGGACTGGTGCCGGTGCTGGCACTGCTCGCGATCGCCTCGGCCATCCTCGGGGTGGGCGTGGCGGCGATCGTCGGCATCCGGCCCTGGTTCGGTCCACGCGTGGACACGCCGAAGACACCGCACGAGGCGCCGCCGGCGCTGGTCGCCGGTCCCGTTGTGCTGGCCAGCATTGGCCTGGTGTTCGGGCTCGGCCCGGGCCTGGCGGAGGAAGGCATACTGGCCGCAGCGGCGCAGGCGGTGAACGGCGGGGTGCCGGTGGACGCCTACCTGTCGCTCTGGCACGGACTGAACTGGCCGCTCGCGATCAGCGTGCTCGCGCTGGTGGCGGGGCTGTTCCTGTACAGCCGCTGGGACCGCGTGCGGGAGCGGCTGGCCTGGGTCGACACCGCGTCCCGCTACGGTCCCGAGCGCGGCTACGACAAGATGATGGACGGCATCATCGGCGTCTCCGACTGGCAGACGCGGATGCTGCAGAGCGGTTACCTGCGCTTCTACATCATGTTCATCATCGTGGCCACTGCCTTGATGGTCGGCGTCACCGCGCAGATCTTTGGCGTGTCGGTCGGTCCGCTGGCGATTGCGGACCTGCGCCTGTACGAGATGGCAATCGTCGCGATCATGGGCTTGTCCGCGCTGTTCGCGGTGCTCACCCGCTCGCGCCTGGGGGCGGTCGCGGCACTGGGTTCGTTCGGCTTTACCGTGGCCCTGACCTTCGTTCTGTTCAGCGCGCTGGATGTGGGCATCACCCAGATCCTGGTGGAGACCCTGACGGTGATCCTGCTGGTGCTGGTGCTGT
>PUOZ01000196.1 GCA_003553165.1 Thioalkalivibrio sp. | reverse complement strand
GCGGGGCAGACGCTCCGATGTGGTCGGAATGTTCATGCGTAACGAGAATGGCGGCCAGATCGCCGGGTAGAACACCAAGGCGGGCCAGGCGCAGCGTGGTCTCCTGGACCGAGAACCCGCAGTCCACGAGGACCATGGTGCGGCCGACCTGCACCAGCAGGCCGTTGCCGGCGCTGCCGCTGCCGAGCGATGCGAAACGGATCATGCTGTCTCGGGTCTGGAGCCGCTGAGGCGGGTAGGTCGTGGCTTCGGATCCAGCGGTCGTGACGCCGGTGTCATCGCCACAGGGCCCACCGAAACGGCTCAGCGCAGTTGCGGCTGAATGAGTTCAAGGACGAACTGCGCGTCACGTTCGCGCAATGGCTCGCCTTCAATGGACAGAGCCTCGATCTGCAGGTCGCGACCATTCTCGATCATGCGGATCTGGTAGCGCTCATCCTGGCGTCTGGAGGTTGCGCGACCGAAGCTGAACATGCGGCGCAAGGCCCCGGGCTGGTCTTCCGCGGAGCCCACGATGTCGGGCCGATAGGTGACCAGGAAGGTGGCCGCCGAGCGGTCCTGCTCGTCGATCATGAGGCCCGTGCGGTCCAGTGCCAGAGAGAGGCGGCGCCAGAGGGCGTCCGGTTCGCCCCAGACAACGAGAACCAGTCGGCCGTCCCGTTCGGTCAGGTCCACCTGGCCGGTACGTTCGAAATCGGGTTCGTCCACGGGTGTGGGAGCGGTCTCTGCGGCCGCGACCTCCCCGGTGGTGAGGAAGACGAGCAGCCTGTTGAGCATTTCGGCTTCCAGTTGCGGGTCGGGGTCGGCAATCTCCCAACGGCTGGTCTGGCCGTCTGCCTCGGCCCGCTCCACGGCACCGCGGTGGCTGATGAACACCTCGGTGCCGCCGTTCTGCCGTTCCACACGCAGACGGTACTGGTCGCGGGTGCCGGCGTCATAGAGGGTGCCGAGTGCGCGCGCGAGCAACCCCCTGGTTCCGCCCAGGGGAATCCCGGCCAGGTCCTCGGCCCACTCGGTTTCCATGACACCAATCGCAGGCTCATCACGGGCCAGGGTCAGGTTCTGTGCGCGCCAGAAGGCGCGCAGCTGGGGCCAGAGCTCCTCTGGCGACGCCTGCACGCTGAGCCAGCGAATTTGGCCATCGCGGCGTAGCTTGACGTCCGAGGTCTCCGGCAGAATGGTGGTCGGCTGCCCCGTTGCAGGGCGCGGCGCCGCGCGCGCATCGCGCTCGAGTTCGCGGGCGCTGACGCGTTCGCCGGGTCCTTCCGGGATGCGGAAGCCCTGATCCATGCCCGGTGCGATCAGGTCGGGCGGCACCTCCAGGGAGTCGACCTGTCGACTGGCCTCGTAGCGGGGGCCGTCCACGGTCCCGGTCGTCGTGCAGGCGGCCAGCGCTAGCGCAATCGCGGTAGAGAGAATTGCCTTGGGCAGAGGCAGAGTGGCGATGGAGCGTTCGTTCGTATCGTTCATCAATGGTCCACTGCGATGCCGGCCTGGCGCATGGCGTCCAGCACCTCGGCATGAAAGGGTTCGGACAGGGGTGTCAGCGGCAGGCGGATGCCATCCGGCATCAGGCCCATCCGCGCCACCGCCCATTTTACCGGAATGGGGTTGGCCTCATGGAACAGCGCATGGTGCAGCCCATCGAGGCGGGTATTGATCTCGCGCGCCTGTGCCACGTCTCCGGCGAGGGCAGCCGCACACATCTGGTGCATCGCTGCCGGGGCGACATTCGCGGTAACGGATATAACCCCCTGTCCGCCCGCGAGCAGGAAATCCAGCGCGGTCGCATCATCGCCGCTGTACAGTTCGAGCTGTCCGCCCACGCGTTCGACAAGCTCACGGGTACGTTCGGGCCTGCCCAAGGCCTCCTTCAGCCCGACGATGTTCGGAACACCGGCGAGTCGTTCCACGGTTTCCGGCAACAGGTCCACGGCGGTACGTCCGGGTACATTGTACAGGATCTGGGGTACGTCCACGGCCTCTGCAACGGCCTGGTAGTGAAGGAACAGGCCCTGTTGCGTCGGCTTGTTGTAGTAGGGCGTGACCAGTAGACAAGCGTCGGCCCCTGCATCCTTCGCACACTGGGTCAGATGGATGGCCTCGCGTGTCGCGTTCGCCCCGGTGCCGGCGATCACGGGTATACGGCCGGCGATGCGCTTGACCACGTGCGAGATGACCGCGCAGTGTTCCTCGAAGTCCAGTGTCGCCGATTCTCCGGTCGTGCCCACGGCTACGATTGCGTCGGTACCTGCGGAAAGATGCCAATCCAGCAGGCGATCGAGCGCGTCCATGTCGATGCTGTCGTCTCTGCGCATCGGCGTGACCAATGCGACCATGCTGCCTTGAAACATTGCCCTCTCCGGGTGCGCCAATAGAGCAGTCTAACGGTGGGCGAACAAGGGGTTCAAGCAACATGATGTCCGGTAAGCCCGGCGCCGCGGAGTTCCGGCCCCGTGCCTGTGGCCGCCGGCGAGGTTCGCCACCGGTTGCACGCGGCTGCCGGGTTGCAAGCGTGCGTGGCAACCGTTTGCGCGGGCGGCGCAAGGTGATATGTTGCCCCCCTATTCCCGTTGGTTGCCAACCTGTCATGTCGGATCTACCGGGCTCGACGCCTGCCAATCATCTCGTCATGGTCCTGATCGGGACCGATCGCCCCGGACTGCTCGAACAGGTGTCCCGTTCCGTGATGGAAACGGGTTGCAACCTGGAGGAAAGCCGCATGTCGGTGCTGGCCGGATTCTGCTGCATGAATCTCGCCGTCAGCGGCAACTGGAAAACCCTGGGCAAGCTCGAAAGCCAGCTCGGCCGGCTCGAGACGGATACCGGGTTGACCCTGATCGCGCGCCGTGCGCAGCCGGACGAAGCCACGCCGCCGGTGATGGCCTACTCGGTGGACGTGGTGGCACTGGACCAGGTCGGTATCGTGCATGCGCTGGCCGGTTTCTTCACCAGCCGCGGCGTGAATATCCGGGATCTGCACTCGCGCGTGTTCAGGGCCCAGCAGACCGGGACACGCATGTTCGCGGCCAACATGGTCATCGACATCCCTGCCGAGCAGCACCTGGCCAGCCTTCGTGGCGATTTTCTGGATTTCTGCGACGAGCTCAATCTCGATGGCGTCCTGGACCCCATCAAGGGCTGATGCCGCTGGGCCTCGACAACCCTTTTTTTCCCCTCCGCACCCATTCAGGAGATGCCATGAGCGTAGCGATCGATCAACCCGTTCCGCTGGATATCCGCCTGCCCGCGACCGGCGACCAGACACTGGCGCTGGGCGACTTCGCCGGGAAGCGGATCGTGCTCTACTTCTACCCCAAGGACGCGACCCCGGGCTGCACCAGCGAAAGCCGGGATTTCGCGGCGCAACAGGAGGATTTCGCGGCGGCGAATACAGCCATCCTCGGCGTGTCCCGTGACAGTGTGAACAGCCACGAGAAATTCAGGACCAAGGAGGGACTGCCCTTTGATCTGTTGAGCGACGCGGAGGAAACCCTCTGCAATGCCTTCGATGTCATCAAGATGAAAAACATGTATGGCAAACAGGTGCGAGGCATCGAACGCTCCACCTTCCTGATCGACGAGCACGGCGTCCTGCGCCGCGAGTGGCGCAAGGTCAAGGTGCCGGGCCACGTCGCAGAGGTGCTGGCCGCCGTGCGCGCGCTGTAGCCGGCCCATCAATCCGTCCGCGGAGGACTCATGGTCAAGAAGGAGATGCGCTCCAACCGCCTGCTGGTGCTCGACACCAATGTCCTGATGCACGATCCCACGGCGCTGTTCCGTTTTCAGGAGCACGACATCTTTCTGCCCATGGTGGTGCTGGAGGAGCTGGACCGCAGCAAGAAGGGCGTCTCCGAGGTGGCGCGCAACGTGCGTCAGGTCAGCCGTTTCGTCGATGAGCTCACGCAGGACGCGACGCATGCGCAGATCACGCAGGGGCTGCCGCTGCACCCCCCGTCACTGGCCGAGTCCGCGCTGAATGCCACGGGGCGCCTGTTCTTCCAGACGCGGGCGATGGTGGCTCACCTCCCCGAGAGCCTGCCGGGTTCGACGCCCGACAACACGATCCTCGCCACCGCCCTCGCGCTACAGGGCGAACAGCCCGACGCGAACATCACGCTGGTTTCCAAGGACATCAACCTGCGCATCAAGGCTGCGGTGCTGGGGCTGCATGCCGAGGACTACTTCAACGACCAGGTGCTGGACGACGTCAGCCTGCTGTACTCGGGGATGGCGGAGCTGCCGGCGGACTTCTGGGAGTCCCACGGCCGGGAGATGGAGTCGTGGCAGGAGAGCGGCCGTACCTATTACCGCGTCACCGGTCCTCTGGTGATGCAGTGGCAGCCCAACCAGTTCCTGTACAGGGACGGCGACAATCCGTTGCAGGCGATCGTGCTGGAGATCGACCAGCGTGCCGAGGCGGCGGTCATCGAGCTGGTGGATGACTACATGCATCCGCGTCACACGGTCTGGGGGATCAACGCGCGCAACCGCGAGCAGAACTTCGCGCTGAACCTGCTGATGGATCCCGAGGTCGACTTCGTGTCCCTGGTCGGTGCCGCCGGTACCGGCAAGACCCTGCTGACCCTGGCTGCAGGCCTCGCGCAGACCCTCGAGGACAACACCTACCGGGAGATCATCATGACCCGGGTCACCATCCCCGTCGGCGAGGACATCGGCTTCCTGCCCGGCACCGAGGAGGAGAAGATGACTCCGTGGATGGGGGCGCTGATGGACAATCTCGAGGTGTTGACCAAGTCCGACAGTGCGGGCGACTGGGGCCGGGCGGCGACCAACGATGTCATCCAGAGCCGGATCAAGATCCGCTCTCTGAACTTCATGCGCGGGCGCACCTTTCTGAACCGGTTCATCATCCTCGACGAGGCGCAGAACCTGACCAGCAAGCAGATGAAGACGCTGATCACGCGGGCCGGGCCAGGGTCTAAGGTGGTCGCGCTGGGCAACATCGCGCAGATCGATACACCGTATCTTACCGAGACCACCTCGGGGCTGACCTTCGTGGTGGACCGCTTCCGCAGCTGGACCCACAGCGGGCACATCACCTTGACGCGGGGCGAGCGCTCGCGGCTGGCGGACTACGCCTCGCGCAGTCTCTGAGACCGGAAGGTAAAGAATCGAAGCCTTCAGGTGGGCTTCGTCGCGTCTCGAGTCTGGCCGCCCGCCATCACGACGGTGCGGCAACTATCGACCTGATGATCACGGAATCTCCGCAGAGGATTCCTTCGCGCGCAGACATCGAATCTCCCACGGGTTCCTCTGCCCCGTAGGAGCGGCCTCCGGCCGCGATGAGCCGGGGACCGCGGCCGGGGATCGCGACCAGAGGTCGCTCCTACGCGGGGGCCGGTGCGATCCGTATCCGAGGATTCCTTCGCGCGCAGACATCGAATCTCCCACGGGTTCCTCTGCCCCGTAGGAGCGGCCTCCGGCCGCGATGAGCCGGGGACCGCGG
>PUOZ01000129.1 GCA_003553165.1 Thioalkalivibrio sp. | reverse complement strand
TCCGCCCGGTGTCCGGGTGATCCGGGATCTGCGCGAACTGCCCGCCATGACCGGGGGGTGACCCGCGCCGCCGCCTGGGGTGTGGTTCGGGATCGATGCCGAAAGCGGGAGCAAGCTCCCGCACTTCATATGGCGGGGTATGCGTCGCGGGGTATGCGTCAATGCGCCTCGTTACGTCCGTTGTACGCCTGCGCCAGGCGGGTCTGGACATCGTTGGGTGCCGGCTCGTAGTCGCCTCCGGACACCACGAACTCGCTGTCCCCGGCACAGATCGACTTCAGGCGGGCCTCGAAGCCGTCCATTTCGGCCAGCGGCACCAGGGCATGAATCTCGGTCCAACCGGGACTCGGGCTGTCCGTTCCGGTGACGCGGCCGCGGCGGCTGGAGAATTCCGCGCTGATCTCGCCGAAGTGGCGGTCGGCCGCCTTGACGCTGACGTTCACGAGCGGTTCCAGCACCACCGGCCTGGCGCCTCGCGCAGCCTCCAGCGTGGCGTGCTTCGCGGCGAGAGAGAACGAGATTTCGTTGGAATCCACGGCATGGTGCTTGCCGTCAAAGACGGTCACGCGCAGATCCTGGATCGGGTAACCGGCCAGAGCACCGTCTTCCAGCGCCTGGGCCACCCCTTTCTGCACCGCGCTCATGAAATTGCCGGGGATCGCCCCGCCCTTGACCTCGTCCTGGAAATCGAACCCCGCACCGCGTGGTAATGGCTCTACCCGCAGCGCGACCTCGCCGAACTGTCCGGAACCGCCGCTCTGCTTCTTGTGACGGTAACGGGCCTCGGCGGAGCCGGTGATGGTCTCGCGGTACGGCACCTCGGGCGCAGCGGTGTCGAGCTGAAGATTCCAACGCCCCGAAAGCTGATCCAGCAGCAGTTTCAGGTGCAGTTCGCCCAGGCCACGGACGACAGTCTGGCGCGTCTGGGGCTCGAAACCGACCTCGAGGCAGGGGTCCTCGTCGAGCATGCGCGGCAGGGCTTCGGAGAGCTTCTGCTCGTCCCCGTGTTTGCGCGGCAGCAGCGCCAGCCCGAAAACGGGTTTCGGGAAAGGCGGCGGGAGCAGGTGGAAGTAATCCTCGTCATGGGAATCATGCAGCACCGCATCCCGGTGCAGTTCGTCGACCCGCGCCACCGCGCAGATGTCTCCGGGAACGCCGCGCGCCGTCTCGTTCTGGTTGCGTCCCTGCAGGCGGAGCAGGTGGGAAACCTTGAACGGCTTTCTGGCGTCTCCGATCAACAGCTGGGTGTTCGGGGTCACGGTGCCCTGGTGAATGCGAAACAGCGCGAGATGGCCGCGGAAGGGGTCGTTCTGCACCTGGAATACATGGGCAATGACGTGGCGGTCCGGGTCCGGGACGACCTCGACGGGCTTGGCGGCTGCGCCCTCGCCCTTGACGAAGTGCGGCAGGTTGCCCTCGGTGGGGTCGGGCATCAGGCGCCCGAGGATATCCAGCAGTTCGCGGATTCCGGCACCGGTCTGCGCGGACACGAAGCAGACCGGGATGAGGTGACCCTCGCGCAGCGCCTGTTCGAAGGGGTCGTGCAGCTGTTCAGGATCCAGGGACTGCCCCTGTTCCAGGTAGCGCGCCATCAGATCCTCGTCCAGCTCGACGACCTGGTCGACGATCGCTTCGTGGGCATCTGCGACGCTGGAAAAAGCGGTGGCGGCGGCCTCGTCGGGGTTGAAGAAGCAGTCGATCACGCCGGCACCACCCGGGGCCGGCAGGTTGATCGGCAGGCACACCGGACCGAAGCTGTCGGTGATGCTCTTCATGAGCTCGCCGAGATCCTCGCCAGCGGCGTCGATGCGGTTGACGATGATCATGCGGCACTTGTCGGCGGCAGCGTCCATCACCTTGCGGCTGACGGCCTCGATCCCGGCCGACGCATTGATCACCAGGGCCGCGGTTTCGACGGCGGGCAGAGCAAGCAGGGCCCGGCCGAGCAGATCCGGAAGTCCGGGGGTGTCCAGGAGATTGATCCAATGCCCGGCCCATTCCATGTGGGCGAGGGTGGTGCTCAGCGAATGCCCCATGGCCTTTTCCAGGGGATCCTGGTCGCTCAGCGTATCGCCCCGCTCGACCTGCCCCGGGGTCTTGATTTCCCCGGTGGCCGCGAGAAGGGCCTCCAGCAAGGTGGTCTTGCCGCTGCCGGCGTGGCCTAGGAGAGCGACATTACGAATGTCGTGTACTGCGGTCGGAGTCATCGGACGCTTCCGTTTGGATGAATGAGGCGAATTCTGGCGTGTCGCTCATGCGCTGACAACGGGAACGGCGCCGCCCCGGTGCGTGGACAGGGGAGGGTGCGCCGGCGGGACGTCCCAGAGCCGGACCGGTCGCGCGGGCCATCCGGCTTCCAAACGTCAGAAATAGCCGTCGAGGCGCAGGTAGCCGATCAGGAACAGCAGGGAGAGCACGCCAGCGATTACGTAAAGGGTATTCGAGAGCTTCCGGTTGTTGGGTCGGCTGAAGAACGCGGCCCACAGCGACAGAAGGATCAGTACGACAAAGAAAAACAGGAAACGCATGGCTCTCAGGCACTCCCGGGGACCGTATAGGGAAGCGGAATCACGTGCGCGGCGGAGCCGTCGGGGCTGCCCCAGCGCAGGGGTTCCTCGGATGCGGCGATCTGCACCACCGCCAGCGCGGCATAGAGGCCGTCAGGGTGCATGACCGCATCCACGATTTCGCCGTCCGGCTGGCCCGGCTCGCCACTGGCGCGGTAAACCGGGCTGCCGGGCAGCGGGCGCTCCTGTCCCTCGATGGCCAACCGGAACATCCGCCGCTTCAGCTTGCCGAGATAATGCATGCGCGCCACCACCTCCTGCCCCGGATAGCAACCCTTCTTGAAACTGATCCCGTTCAGGGCGTGCAGGTTGACCATCTGCGGGACGAACGTCTCGCTGGTCTCCGGGTAGATGGTCGGCACGCCCGCGAGGATGTCCAGCAGGCGCCAGCCCTCGGGTCCCACCGGCGCGCTGTGCACGTTCAGGTCGTTCCAGAGCGACCGGCAGGCATCGATCTCGCCGGCGAATTCGAAGCGCGGGTGCACCATGTGCGGCACCCGAACCACGCTGACGCCCTTGCGGCTCAGTACTTCGTTGACTTCCGTGGGAAAGGCGCCGAGGGTATTGGCGAGTTGCTGCTCCGCCGTGGGGCCGGAAAGACCGAAGCGGATGCGGGAGTCTTCCGCGTTCTCGATCACCACTTCGGCCCGCATCACGAACATCGCCAGCCGCTTGCGCACCGTTTCCACCTGGCCCGGATTCATCTCCAGCAAGTAGGCGTCGCGGTCCAGCATGACCCGGAACACGGCGTAGGCACGACCCTTGGGGCTGGAGAAGCTGGAGAGCTGGGAGCGGCTCTCGCTGACCTCGCGGATGTCATTGCCGAATTGTCCCTGCAGAAAGGACTGCGCATCCTTGCCCCGTACCTCGAGCAGGCCCCGGTGCGAAAGGTCGCAGATGACGTCGCCATTGACCGCCACGCGCCGTTCGCGCTCGGCGTTGCCGAAGTCTCGCAGCAGGTCGCCCTCGAACTCGGCGCCCGCATCGATCAGGTGCTTTTTCCAGTCGTCGCGCATCGCTTGCTTCCTCGCGGTGTGGCTATACTGTGGAACCAACCCCGGCCATAGTAGACGAACAGATGAACGGACGTCAGGTAGTCCCACGGCACCCGTGAAGAAGAGGAGAAATGCATGCCCAGCCAGGCGCGTCCAGTCTTCCTGGATCTGACCAAGATCAGCCTTCCCGTCAATGCCTTGGTTTCCATTCTCCACCGCGTCACCGGGGTCCTGCTCATTCTTTCAATTCCTCTTGTTTTGTGGCTTTTCGATCGTTCGCTTGCGGATCCCGGGGGGTTTGCACAGGCCGTGGACGTGCTGCGACACCCGCTTGGACTGTTACTGCTGCTCGTCTGGCTGTGGCTTCTGATGCATCATTTCTTCGTCGGAATCCGGTTTCTGCTGGTGGAGATCGGCATCGGCGAGACGCGTGAGAGCGGGCGGCAGACGGCCTGGTCTGCGTTGATCGCCGGGGTGGTCGCTGCGGTCCTGCTCTGGGTGATGTTCCTGTGAGCCTGTTAAGCGGGCAGCGCGCCTGGTTGCTGCAACGGGTTACCGCAATCTATGCCGGACTCTACGTCTTCCTTGCGATCGCGGTCCTGCTGGCGCGGCCCCCGGCCGATCACGGTGCCTGGGTGGCCCTGGTCACGCAGCCGGTGGTCTGGCTGGCGACCGCGGCGTTCATTCTTCTCATGCTGCTGCACGCCTGGATCGGGCTGCGCGACGTGATCCTCGATTACGTTCGACCCGTGTCGGCGCGGCTGACGGCCCTGGTGGCCGTGGCAGTGGCGTTCCTGCTGCTCGGCTTGTGGGCACTGTGGATCCTGATCGAGGTGGCACTGACATGAAGCTGACCACGCGGAAGTTCGACGCCCTGATCATTGGGGCCGGGGGCGCCGGGCTGCGCGCTGCCCTGCAGTTGTCCAACGCCGACGCCCGCGTGGCGGTGGTCTCCAAGGTGTTTCCGACGCGCTCGCATACCGTGGCCGCGCAGGGCGGTGTGAATGCCGCGCTGGCCAATGTCCTGCCGGATTCCTGGCACTGGCACATGTTCGACACCATCAAGGGCTCCGACTATCTCGGGGACCAGGATGCGATCGAATACATGTGTCGGGCCGCCCCGAAGGTCGTCTACGAGCTGGAGCACTTCGGGGTGCCGTTCTCACGGCTGGACAATGGCGGCATCTACCAGCGAGCCTTCGGTGGCCAGAGCCAGAATTTCGGCAAGGAACAGGCGGCACGGACCTGCGCCGCCGCGGACCGGACCGGTCACGCGATCCTGCACTCGCTGTACCAGCAGAACCTGCGCGCACGTACGCACTTCTTCGACGAGTACTTCGCGATCGACCTGATCAAGGACGCAGAAGGCCACGTGCTGGGCGTGGTGGCCTTCGAAATCCTGACCGGCGAACCGATCGTGATCGAGGCCAAGACCACGCTGATCGCCACCGGTGGCGCAGGGCAGATCTTCCGCACCAACACCAACGCCCTGAGCAACACCGGCGACGGCATGGCGATGGCCCTGCGCGCGGGTGTGCCGCTGGAAGACATGGAGTTCGTGCAGTTCCACCCGACCGGGATCGCCGGTCGCGGGATGCTGATCACCGAGGGCGTCCGCGGCGAGGGCGGCTTCCTGATCAACGGCGAGGGCGAGCGCTTCATGGAGCGCTACGCGCCGCAGGCAAAGGACCTCGCATCCCGCGACGTGGTCAGCCGTGCGATCGCGATCGAGGTGCGCGAGGGCCGGGGCTGCGGCAAGAACAAGGATTACGTCCTCCTCGACATGCGTCACCTGGGCACCGACACGATCATGAAGAAACTCCCGGGCATCCGCGAGATGAGCATGACCTTTCTCGGCGTCGATCCCATCGAGAAGCCCATACCCGTGTTTCCGACCTGTCACTACAGCAT
>PUOZ01000312.1 GCA_003553165.1 Thioalkalivibrio sp. | reverse complement strand
TTTGGACGACGCCCCCACGCCGTGAATCGCCAGTGCCGAAGAACCCTTCGGGTCCGCGGGCCACCGCGTGCACACCACCGAAGAACAGGCTCCGATCCGCCCACAGGCGATGCTCGGGATGCCGGGCCAGGAAGGCGGAGAAATCGGCATCGAAACCAAAGCCGGCCTCGACACTGAGGAGCTGGTTCTCGAAATGAATGCGCGGGGCATCGACCGCCTTGTCCAGGGGCATCCCGAAATCCAGCAGGTTCACCAACACCTGCAGGATCGCGGTGCGGATGCGGTTGGAACCGCCGGAGCCCAGCGCGACCTCGCCGCCGTCGGCGCGCACAACCAGGGTCGGTGCCATCATCGAGGTCAGCCGCTCATCCTCCCGCCAGCGGAAGAAACCGCCGGGGTTGAGATCCTGCTCCCCGAGCATGTTGTTCAACATGACGCCGGTATTCGGAATCAGCCGGCCGCAGCCTTCCCCGTTGCTGGCGGTCAGGCTGGCGACGTTGCCCCTACCGTCCATCACGCTGATTTGCGTGGTTCCCCGAAGCGCGGGGCTCAGCCCCCTTAGTTCCCGCAGATACCGGTCCAGAAGAGCCGGCTCCAGCAGTGCCCAGGCATCGACGGATCCGTCGTCGTCGGACATCGCTTCCAGACGCGCCCGGTCGGTCAGGGCCATCACCCGCGACAACCTCTCGAGATGGCGCGTCGAGCCGAAGGGATCCTCGGGGATGTCCATGGCCTCCAGCAGTTTCAAGGCAAAAGCGAGGAGGATTCCCCCCGACGACGGGGGCGGATTGGTCCAGATCCGATGCCCCCGGTAACCCAGGGCCAGCGGCTCCCGGTTCTGCGCACGGTACTCGCGGAGGTCTTCCAGTCGCAGCAGACCGCCGTCGCGCCGGCTCAGGTCCGCCAACAGATGCGCGAATTCACCCTCGTAGAACCACGGTTCGCCCTCACGAGCCAGACGTTCGAGGACATCGGCCAGGTCCGTCTGGCGGAGCAGGTCGCCTTCCACCACCAGCGAGCCGGGGCGGGTGGGGCTCGCGAACAGGGCGCGCGAGTCCTCCGAATGCGCATAGATCGCCTCCACGATCCGGAAGGCATGGGCCTGCAGCGCATTGACGCGGACGCCGTCCCGCGCCAGTCGCGCGGCGGGTTCCACCAGCACGTGCATGGGGAGGGATCCCAGGCTGCGATGCGCGGCGAAGAGGCCGCGCACCATGCCGGGCGTGGCCACGGAGCCAAGGCCGATGTGGAACTCCTGCTGGGCGTCGCCGAAATCGGCGAGGATCGGGAGAAACTCGATCTCGTCCACCGGCCGCTTGTACCGTGGGGTCTGCACGAAGAAGTCGAGTGCCTGCACGGGACCGCGCCCCTGCCTGGCCAGCAGAAACCCTCCGCCCCCCAGGGAACAGAGCACCGGCTCCGCGACGCAGGCAGCGAACTGTGCAGCGATCACCGCGTCGAAGGCGTTCCCCCCGGCGTCGAGGATCGTGGCCGCCGCCTCCGCGGTGGCGGAATGCCCGGCCGCCGCTACACCCCCTGCGGTCACCGTCCCGCCACCATCTCCAGGTCCCGCAGGGCCCCGCGCGACTCACCGATCATGCTTGTGCCCGCGCCCGTGATGGGGACCCGCGGCCGGCCGCTCCTCCGGCGCGTGTTCCAGGGGGATGCGGTGCAGCCGGCCGTGCCGTATTCCGGGCCGCGCCACGACCGATTCGGCAAAGGCCTGGACGTCGCTGGCCTTGCCCCTGAGCAGTACGGATTCCACGCAGAGATCGTGGTCCAGGTGCATGTGCAGCGTGGTCACGGTCAGGTTGTAGTGGGCATGGTGGGGCTGGGTCAGGCGCTTACTCAACTCGCGTTCGTGATGGTCATACATATAGCTCAGCACGCCAACGCAGGCACCGTCCTGGTCGGGATCCAGGCGCTCCGTGGCCAACGCACCCCGGATCAGGTCACGGACCGCCTCCGACCGGTTGCTGTACCCCTTGCGCTTCATGAAGGCGTCGAACTCCTGCGCCAGCCCGGCTTCGACGGACACCGTGAAACGTTCGCTCATGTTCTGGTCCTTGCAGTGGCGTCTTTGCCCCCGGCTGCGCCGATGCGTCGGTGCAGGGCGAGATGAAGCGGCGTACGGGATTGCGGCACGCGGTGCACGAAGTTGTACCGCGCCACATGATAACTGGGATCGAAGCCGAAGAAATTCAGCCGCATGTGCCGCATCTCCTCTTCCCGATAGTCTGCGAGCGGCCTCCGGGCCTCGTCCTGCCGGCGCCGCGCCTGCTTGGCCTGGAGACGGTCGGGCAGATCGGGCGCCGCCACCAGATCCTCGGCGCGCAGGGAGACCCGTTCGGCGAAGTCGGCCGCGTCGCTGCCGAACACCGCATCGAGCAACCCGGCCTGCAGCGCCTCCGGCGCGCCCAGCGGCAGACGGTTCCCCATGATGATCCGCGCGCCGTCGACACCGGCCCGGCGCGGCAGCAGATAGGTCCAGTACTCGGAGCCGTAGAGGTTTCCCATGTTCTTGTAGTGGGGGTTCAACACCACGCCGGGTGCCGCCCAGACCTCGTCGGCAGCGAGGGCAAGAAAGACGCCGCCGGCCCCCGCGTTGCCGCGCAAAGCGGCAATCACCAGCCGGTCGTCGGTCTCGATGATCGCCCGGGTCAGGTCGTTCATCGCCTCGATGTTGTCCCAGGAAGCATCAGCCGGTGTGGCCTCGGCCTCGATCCGGTGCAGGTGGATGCCGTTCGACCAGAAGTCGCTCCCGCCCAGCAACACCAGCACCCGGGCGGATGTCTGCCGCAGTCGTTCCCAGGCCGCCAGCAGCCGGCGGCACTGCTCGGTCGACATCGCCCCGTTGTGGAATTCGAAGGAGAGGTAGCCGACACCGCCCGCGGTCCGACACTCGATCTCACGCCAGGTATCCCCGCCCACCACGGCAAAGGGATCCAGGGGAATCTCGGGCACGCCGTTCAGGCGGTCAGCACCCAGCACCTGTACCGCGGGCAGCTTCAGATCGCCCTGCCCGGAGCCGATCCCGCGCAGATGCGTGATCCAGACCGCCGCATCCCGGGTGGCCCGGCAGATCGCGCCGTCGCGGGTGGCGATCACCGCTCCCGGTTCACCGCGCAGGCTTGACTCCGGCCAGGCATTGAACAGGCGCACCGGCAACCCCAGGATCTCGTCGCGGACACCGGGGAATCCGTCGGCCGCCCGTAGCCTCCGCAGCACGCCAGCCGCGCTGTCGTTGCCCCAGTCGATGCGCCGCTGCGCGGCCTTGATCGCGGGTCGCCACCTCCCGCGACTGCCGTCGGGGTTTTCGGGCAGCGCCGCAGGCCGGAAATCCGGATCTTGGAGCCGCTCCAGTGCGAGCGTGACCGCACGGACCGCGGCATCGGCGACTTCGCGACGGTACAGGCTGCTCTTGGACCCTGCCCGCATCGGAAACCCCGCCGAGGCCCAGACATCGCCGGCGTCCATCTGGGCATCGGCCTGGAGCACGGTCACGCCCCACTGTGCGGCGTCCTCCTCGATGGCCCAATCCAGCGCCGCCGGGCCGCGATCGCCCACCGGACCCGGGTGCACGATCCAGCAGAGCGTCTGACGCCATACCGACTCCGGAATCGCGCGCTTCAGGAACGGCGCGATCACCAGGTCCGGCCGACACAGCGCGACAGCCTCCTCGGTCACCCGATCGTTGATGTCGAACTCGATGGAGATCTCATGCCCCAGGCGCCGCAGTTCCACGAACAGACGCTGGCTGAGGCTGTTGAAACTGTGAGTCAGGAACAGGATGCGCATGGCGGCCGCAAGCATAGCAACCGTCGAGGCGTCCCGCGAGGCGGCGCCCTACGTGTATTCGGCGAGTCGGACGGGCTGGCGCCGGGAGCCCCAGGTGCCGGGGCGGGGCTCGAAGTGGCCGGCCAACGGTGTCGCGCAGACGCTGCAGCAAGCGGCCTGATCCAGATTCCAGGCGGTGATCTCGTACCCGGAACGCCCGATCAGGCGCTGACCGCAGGCATGACAGTAGGTGGACTGCCCGGCCGGGTCATAGGCGTTGCCCGTGTACGCGTACCGAAGCCCCGCATCCAGCGCGATGCGCCGGGCGCGGCGCAGGGTCTGCACCGGCGTCGGCGGATGGTCGGTCATCCGGAAGTCGGGGTGGAACGCGCTGAAGTGCATGGGCACCTGCGGCCCGAGCCGGTCGACGACCCAGTCACACATGCTTCGGATCTCGTCGTCGCTGTCGTTTTCGCCGGGGATCAGCAGGGTGGTCAGCTCCACCCAGACCTCCGTTTCCCGCACCAGCCACTCGAGGTTGTCCAGCACGGGCTGCAGGTGGGCACCGGTGAGCCGGTGATAGAAACGTTCGGTGAAGGCCTTCAGATCGACGTTTGCCGCGTCCATGCCGGCGTAGAACTCGGCCCGCGCCTCCTCAGTGACGTAGTTCGCCGTGACCGCTACGGTGCGCACGCCCTCGGCCCGGCACGCGGCCGCGACATCCTGGGCGTACTCGTGGAAGATCACCGGATCGTTGTAGGTGAAGGCCACCGAGCGGCAACCCGATGCCACGGCCGCGCGGGCGATCGTCGCCGGATCGGCGCGATCCATCAGGGTGTCGAGTTCGCGCGACTTGCTGATGTCCCAGTTCTGGCAGAATTTGCAGGCAAGATTGCAGCCGGCGGTACCGAAGGACAGCACCGGGGTACCCGGCAGGAAATGGTTCAGCGGCTTCTTCTCGATGGGGTCGATGCAGTAGCCGCTGGAACGCCCGTAGGTCGTCAGGACCACCGCGCCATCCAGATTCGCCCGCACGAAGCATGCGCCCCGCTGACCGGGCTTCATCCGGCAAAACCGGGGGCACAGATCGCATTGGACACGGCCATCCGCCAACGTCCGCCAGAAGCGGGTCGGAACGGTGAACTCATCCCTGCCGACAAGCTCCGTCATGTCTCTCCGTCATTCTTGAAATACCTTCCTCGTTTCAGACACATGCCCCTTTGCGCAGTTCCGCGCGGGCATCCCGCCCCAGAGACGCAACCGTCGCCCACCGGGATGGTCCAATTCGGTAAGACGGGCTCGAGAGACGGCAATGGACAAACAACAGACGATTCGCCAGCCTGCGGTCGCGGGCCTGTTCTATCCCGACGACCCGGCAACACTGAAACAGCAGATCCTTGCCCTGATGTCGCAGGCGTCTCCGCGCGGCAAAGTGGCCTCCCACCCCAAGGCGCTGGTCGCCCCGCATGCGGGGCTCCCCTACTCCGGGCCGGTTGCCGCCTCGGCCTACGCTGCACTGGGCACCGGCGCGGACCAGATCCGCAGGGTGGTCCTGCTCGGCCCCTCGCACCGGGTACCGTTCCGCGGCGTCGCGACCACGGCGGCGACCGCGTATCGGACGCCTCTCGGAGAGGTTCCGATCGACCGCACGGCGGTCGATGCCATCGGCGGGCTTCCCGGGGTGACCCGCCTTGACGAGGCGCAT
>PUOZ01000194.1 GCA_003553165.1 Thioalkalivibrio sp. | reverse complement strand
GTTCCTTTTCCAGTTCCCGGTTGCGTTCCAGCAGCGTCTGCACCTTTTCCGGAACCTCGCTCCGGCTGCCACGGACAAGCCCGGCGACGGCGTCCAGCGTCTCTAGCTGGCGATCCATCCATGCCAGCGCCACAGCCCCGGCCACGGCCTCGATACGGCGGATGCCCGCCGCCACCCCGCCCTCGGACACGATGCAGAAGGCGCCGATGTCGCCGGTGCGGTCGACATGGGTACCGCCGCAGAGTTCGGTGGAGGAACCGATGTTCAGCACGCGCACCTGCGCTCCGTACTTTTCGCCGAACAGTGCGACCGCTCCTGAAGACAGTGCGGTTTCGATGTCCATCAGGCGGGTGTCGGTCGCCTGGTTGGCGAGGATCTCCGCATTCACCTGGGCTTCGATACTGCGCAGCTGTTCCTGCGAGACCGGCTCGAAATGGGCGAAATCGAAACGCAGCCGGTCGGCATCCACCAGTGATCCCTTCTGCTGGATGTGCGAACCCAGGTGGTCGCGCAGCGCCTTGTGCAGCAGATGTGTCGCCGAGTGATGGCGGCGAATCGCATCCCGCCGGGGTCCGGCAACCGAGGCGCGGATGCGCAAGCCCTTCTCGATCCGGCCGGCCCGCACCTGACCCATGTGTAGATGGGCTTCACCCTGCTTGCGCGTGTCCTGAACGTCGAAGCGGATGCCCGCCGCCATCATCGAACCCACGTCGCCCACCTGGCCACCGGACTCGGCGTAAAAGGGTGTGCGGTCGAGGATCACCACGCCCGTCTCGCCCAGCTCGAGCGCATCGACCAAAGCACCATCCCGCAACAAGGCAACGACCTCGCCTTCTTCCTCCAGCCGGTCATAGCCGCAAAATTCCGTGACGGCATCCAGTTCCTGACTCCCGGCCGTCCCCATGCTGAAGTGGCTGGCCGCGCGTGCGCGGCTGCGCTGCGCGTCCATCGCGGCATCGAAGCCTTCCAGATCCAGTTTCAGGCCGCGCTCCCGGGCGATGTCACCCGTCAGGTCGACCGGGAACCCGTAGGTATCGTAGAGCAGGAAGATGGTGTCGCCGGGAATCGTGGATCCTTCCAGACGGTTCAGGTCCTCCTCGAGAATACGAACGCCTTTTTCAAGGGTTTCCAGGAACTTCATCTCCTCCTTTCTCAGGACCTGCTGCAGATTTTCCTGCGCCTCGGCCAGCTCCGGATAGAAATCGCCCATGACCGAGACCAGCGCCGGGATCAGGCGGTAGAGAAAGGCCTCGTCGCAGCCGAGCTTGTGTCCGTGACGCGCGGCGCGCCGGATGACACGGCGCAGCACGTAACCGCGGCCTTCGTTCGCCGGCATCACCCCGTCATTGATCAGGAATGCGACCGACCGAATGTGGTCCGCAATGACCCGCAGCGAGGCCGAGTCCAGATCCTTCGTACCGACGATGTCGGCGGCCGCGTGGATCAGGTCCTGGAACAGGTCGATCTCGTAGTTCGAATGCACCCCCTGCAGCACCGCCGCGAGACGTTCCAGCCCCATGCCGGTGTCCACGGAGGGATGAGGCAAGGGGGTCAGAACCCCTTCGCTGTCGCGATCGTACTGCATGAAAACAAGATTCCAGATCTCGATGTAGCGGTCGCCATCCTCTTCGGGCGTACCCGGGAGCCCGCCCGCCACGCCGGGACCGTGGTCGTAAAAGATTTCGGTGCTCGGCCCGCAGGGGCCGGTGTCACCCATCTGCCAGAAGTTGTCGGACCCGCCGCCGGCCTTGTCGCCGATCCGGATCACGCGCTCGGGCGGAAGGCCGATCTCGTTCACCCAGATCGCGTAGGCATCGTCATCCGTTTCGTACACGGTGACCCACAGCTTGTCCGTCGGGATGCCGATGGTCTCGGTCAGGAACTCCCAGGCATAAGCGATGGCGTCCTTCTTGAAATAGTCGCCGAAACTGAAGTTGCCGAGCATCTCGAAGAAGGTGTGGTGGCGGGCCGTATACCCCACGTTCTCGAGATCATTGTGTTTGCCGCCGGCGCGCACACAGCGCTGACTGCTCGCCGCGCGGGTGTACGGCCGCTTCTCGCGTCCAAGGAACACATCCTTGAACTGCACCATGCCCGAATTGGTGAACAGCAGGGTGGGGTCGTTGCCGGGAACCAGTGGGCTGGACGGCACCTCGACATGCCCCTTGCGGACAAAGAAATCGAGAAAACTCCGGCGGATGTCGGCGCTTTTCATGGAGGTCCGATACATGTGTTGCGGAAAAACCCAGAATACCACGCGAATGCAACACCTGCGCGCATTTCACCCTGGTTACTGGACGCTTTTGCTCCACTCCGCGACGGCCGCCCTGGCTACGCTGGGGGCAAAACCGCGCTGGGTCAGATAGCGCAGCATACGTGCCCTTGCGGCAGAGGTTTCCGGTGCTTCGGCGAAATGCCGGCGTGCCTGCGCGAGTGCCTGAGCGCCCCAGTCGACCGCGAGTACTTCCAGCGCCTGATCGACGACCGCGTGCTCCATGCCGTGCTGCTTGAGTTCAGCGCGGATGCGCAGGTCTCCGTAGCCCTGGGCGGCGCGATGCCGCGCAAGCGATCCGGCGAAACGTGCGTCGCTCAGGTATCCCGCAGCGCGCAGCCGCTCCAGTGCCGGGCGGATCGACGCCCCAGTGAAACCACGCTGTTCCAGTTTGCGCGTCAGTTCGAGCGTACTGTGCTCACGGCGTGCCAGCAACCGGAGGGCTGCCGCGTAGGCCCCCTCCGGTTCATCCTTCGGCGCTGACTGGCTCTGCACTGGCTTTCTGACGCGAAGGCAGGTAGTGCGCCCGCAGCTTCTGTTCGATGTCAGCCGCAAGATCCGGATGTTCCTTCAGGAACTGCCGGGCGTTCTCCCTGCCCTGACCGATGCGTTCGCCGTTGTAGCTGTACCACGCACCGGCCTTGTCGATCAGCCCTTCCTTGACCCCGAGTTCGATCACCTCGCCCAGCCGCGAGATTCCCTCACCATACAGGATCTCGAAATGGGCCTCCTTGAACGGCGGCGCCATCTTGTTCTTGACCACCTTGACCCGGGTCTCGTTGCCGATCACCTCGTCGCCGCGCTTGATCGCGCCAATGCGGCGGATGTCCATCCGAACCGAAGCGTAGAATTTCAGCGCATTGCCGCCGGTGGTCGTCTCGGGGCTCCCGAACATGACCCCGATCTTCATGCGAATCTGGTTGATGAAGATCACCAAGGTATTTGAACGCTGGATGTTTGCGGTCAATTTCCTCAGGGCCTGCGACATCAGGCGCGCCTGCAATCCGACGTGGGCATCGCCCATCTCGCCCTCGATCTCGGCCTTGGGGGTCAGGGCGGCCACGGAATCCACTACAACCACATCCACCGCCCCGCTGCGGACCAGCATGTCGGCGATTTCCAATGCCTGTTCGCCGGTATCCGGCTGCGAGATCAGCAGTTCATCGACCTTGACCCCGAGCTTCTGGGCGTACCCCGGATCCAGTGCGTGCTCGGCGTCGATGAAGGCCGCGGTACCGCCCAGCTTCTGACACTCGGCAACGACGTGCAGGGTCAGGGTGGTTTTGCCCGAGGACTCCGGCCCGTAGATCTCGACCACCCGCCCGCGCGGTACCCCGCCGATCCCCAAGGCCACGTCCAGCGCCAGTGAACCGGTGGAAATGACTTCGACATCACGCACGGCGGTTCCATCGCCCATGCGCATCACGGCGCCCTTGCCGAACTGCCTTTCGATCTGTCCCAACGCCGCGGCAAGCGCCTTTTTGCGATTCTCGTCCACACTATCCTCCTTGGTGTTCTTCAGCCGGTCCGATCGCGCCGGAGTATCCCACAACGGGCGCATCCAGCCCAAGCAGGCGGACGGAGCATCCGGTCCCTGCCGGCGCGGGCGAGAATTCCTTGGTGCAAGCCTGGAGTCAAGCCGACTCTTGCTTAGCACCAACGCTCCGCCGGCAGCCAGATTGACGTTGCTTCAAGAGACGCCCCTGTGGGAGGCCAGCCTCTGGGCGAAGGGTTTCCGGAGTTGGGTCGCCAAGCGGGCTCACCTCCCACAAGGGATGGCTATGCGGAGCGGGCGGGAGCCTTGCGCACGAGCGCATCCCTCGCCGAGCTTCAGTGATCATCAGCCGCCTTGAGCTCGTGATCGAGCAACTGCTGCAGCCCCCAGCGCACCGCGGCGCGCCGGATCTCGGCGCGGTCTCCCGAGAACATCTGGCGTACCGTGCGACAGCCTCGCTCGCGTTCCGCCCAGGCAAACCAGACCAGCCCGACCGGCTTGTCCGCGGTACCGCCGCCCGGACCGGCGATCCCGGTAACGGCAACGGCCAGGTCCGCCGCACTGTGTTCCAGCGCACCACTGGCCATGGCTGCGGCCACGGCCTCGCTGACCGCGCCCCAACGCTCGATCAGGTCGGACGGAACGCCCAGCAGGCGCATCTTGGACTCGTTGCTGTAGGTCACCCAGCCGCATTCATACCACTCTGAACTGCCAGCGACCTCGGTCAGGGCATGTGCCATCCCGCCGCCGGTACAGGACTCCGCAGTACACAACCGCTGGCCCCGTTGCTGCAAACGCTGCCGCAGTGCAGCGACAAGATCGTCCAATGGTTCCGTCATCATCCATTCCTCCAAACCCGAAAACCCTGCACCGAGCCGACACCTGATGATCCCGGAAGCTCGGCAGGGAATGCGCTCCCGCGCAACGCCCTCCCCCCGCATAACCGCACCCTGTGGGAGGCGAGCCCTCTCGGCGACCCAAGTCCGGAAACCCTTCGCCCAGAGGCTGGCCTCCCACAGGCGTCCCCTGAAACTGCGGCAATTCGACCACCTGCGGAGCTTTGGTGCGAATCAAGAGCCGACGTGATCCCGACGCCGCATCCAGACTTGATTGCAGGATACGCATCCTGTTCCGGAAGCAACAAGCAGGCTGCCACCGGTCCGTACGAGACCGGCCGCTGCCTTATACTTCCCGTTTTGCCCACCGCGAGCGCCATGGACCCCTTGTCAGCTCACACCCCTGATGCAGGGGTGTACACAACTAATATTTTCAATACGTTAGGAATTTTTTTCAGGGCTTGACTACGCTTGATCCTACGCTTAATCCTGCGCTTAACCCCCCGCTTAATCCTACGCTCAGGCCCCAGCAGGGGAACAGGAATCCGCAAGGACGTTCGCAAAGACGTTGGACCTCCCCTCGCACTCGGACACACCCGGCCAAGCCCCCGCCAAACCGGTAGTACCACGGGAGATGGCAGGTCCCTGCGAACACGGACCATGCGACCCTGCTCGAGCACGACACAACTCACCCAACTCGTACCCGGGATGAAAATAGAATTCGTTTGGCTGGGCCGAGACGACGAAAGGTCATCCTCCCGACGGCTTGAGGTGTGGGTTGGGCGCCGGGCGCGGCGCCGAACCGAATAACTGTCCAGCATCCTGGATCAGAATGCCCTTGATCACCGACTGGCGGCGTTCGCCCGTGACCCGGTAACGGTGGACGTTGGTCCC
>PUOZ01000033.1 GCA_003553165.1 Thioalkalivibrio sp. | reverse complement strand
GTTTCATTGGGACAGGAGAGACCTCCTGAGACCCCTGAAACGAGTGATGGAGGCTGGGGTCGGAATCGAACCGGCGTACACGGCTTTGCAGGCCGCTGCATAACCACTCTGCCACCCAGCCGGGTGGTGCATCGTCCGTTTGGCGCCTGGGGATGGCGGCTTAAACGGAAAACCCCGGCGGCACCGGGGTTCGCAATATTCTGGAGCGGGAAACGAGATTCGAACTCGCGACCCCAACCTTGGCAAGGTTGTGCTCTACCACTGAGCTATTCCCGCAGCTGTTCCAGGACGCGTATTGTACAGACTCCGCTGGGTCCGTCAACACCACCCCTAAGCTATTGATCAGGCGACGTATGAGACTTCGGCCTTTCATCCTGAAACCAATGGACACCATGTCCAGTGTGATCAAGACTCAGCGCGTTCGCCTCACGGCACACGAGCCCCGGAGTACAGATAAGGCGACATGCTGCATGCACCCCAAAAGCGAGTCTCCTGCCGGCCTGTTGCGATCCCGTCCCCAGCAGGACAGAACGATGATGAATAGACTGGCAACGGGTCTGACTCCCAAAGGGTAACCCGATGGCATGGATGGCTCGGGGGTATCCTATCGCCATGAACGCCTGCCGCACGCCACTTCAACCACGGCGCTTAGCCGCTCTGCACCCATGATTCCCCGCTACCTGCCCATCGCCTGGAAGCTCGCCGCCGTCATCATCGGGCTGACGCTGCTCGCTGTCTCGCTGCTGGCCACCCTGGTGCTCTACCAGGTCCGGGAGGTGCTGAGCAACCAGATCCGAGTTCAGGCCGAACTGACCGTCGGTCACATCGCCCGGTCCTCGGCGGAGCCGATACTGGCCGATGATCAACTGACCCTGGAGACGCTGATCCACACCCAACTGGAGGACAGCAATGTCGTTTTCATCGCCGTGCACGCCACTGATCGAGGCCTGCTGGCGAGCGCGGGGCGACTTCCCGAAAACCAGCCCCTGGAATTGCGACAGCCCTGGACCCTGGTTCATTGGACCCATTACCATCGCCATCCAATCCTGTTCCAGGATGTCGAGGTGGGCTGGGTCGAGGCATTCATCGACCCGACCCCGATGCAGGGGCTCGTGCGCAACACCATCCAGGCCGGCGTCCTCACGGCCGTCCTGGTCTCGCTGATCGGGCTGGTACTGGCCATCTTCATCAGCAAGCGCCTGGTACGCCCCCTGGAGCGCCTCGCACAGGCAAGCCGCGCCCATTCGTCGCAGCCACTGGGCCAGGAGCGCGGCAAGGATGAACTGGGAGAGCTGACGCTGGCCTTTCAACGCATGACGACCGACCTGCTGCGCAAGGACCAGGTCGAAGGCGCATTGCGCCGCTATGTTTCCGACGGAGTGGCGCAGGACGTCCTGAACAACCTCGACCGGGTGGAACTCGGCGGGCGCCCGGTCGAGGGTTCGGTGCTGTTCGCGGACATCAAGGGCTACACGAGTCTGGCCGAGGGTCTCGATCCCACGGAACTGGGCCGTACGCTGAACGAGTTCTTCGGACCCATGGCCAGCACCATCGCGGCCCATGAAGGCGTGGTCGACAAGTACATCGGTGACGGCATGATGGCCGTGTTCGGCGTCATCACTCCCGATCCCAACCATCGACTCAATGCCCTGCGCACGGGACTGGCACTGCTGACGACCGTGCGCGAGGTGAACCGCGACCGGGAGGCACGCGGCGAGTCGCGCGTGGACTTCCGTATTGGTCTGCATGCGGGCCAGATGCTCGCGGGTAACGTGGGCGCACCGGAGCGGATGCAGTTCACCGTGGTCGGCGATGCAGTCAACGTCGCGGCGCGCCTGACCGACGTGGCAGATACCGATGCCCTCGTCGTTGCGGAGGGCTTTCTCGAAAGCAGTGAACTCTGGCGACGCTTTCGCATCCGCCCCTGTGGCACGCGCAAACTGCGCGGGCTGGGCGAGGAAGTGAAGGTCCTTTGTATTCTGGGGGAGAAGTGAGTCATATGGGTGAAACCACTCCGTTCCAGCCGGGCCCGAAGCAGCGAAGCCGGCTGCACTGGAGCGTTGCCGCCCTGATGCTTCTGCTGCTGATCCTTCAGGGCTGCGCCGCGGTGCCGCCGGTGGAAACGATGGAAACGGTGGAACAGCGCTTCGACCGCGCCATGGCTGCCGAGGATTACCGGTCGGCACTGGCACTGCTCGACAGACTCGATGCGGAGGACTTCGCGCACCTGCTCGACCGCCGAACCGAGATCGAGGCCGCTGCCGACCAGGCCAGTGCGGTCGCACTTGCGACCGGCGAACAACTGGTTCGGGCGGGGTACCTGGGCCTGGCCGTCGCAATCCTCGAGGGAGCACGCTCGCGTCTGCCGGAAAATGCGCTTCTGGAGGATCGTATCGAGACGCTCTCCGCCGCCCGCGCGACGGAGATGGACGCACTGGAGGTCGAGCACCTCCGCCTCGAAGCCGACCATCTGCTCCGGCAAAGGCAGGTCATCGAGAAAATGAGCCGCCTGACCCGAGATCCGGGGGAACTCCCCTGGCCGCCGGAGGAGATCGAAGAGCAGGCCGCCAGACTCGCGGAAAGGCTCGATATGCGGGCAAGCCGGGGAGACGACCCGGCTGCGCGTCTCCCGCTCCTCCGCCGGGCCGAGGCTTTGGCACCCTCCGAACAGCGGCAGCAGGCATTGGCCCTGCTACAACCCCCGCCGGCAGCGACCAACGATGCGCCGGGCGACCTGCGACGCACCACGGCGGAACTGCGGCGGGCACTGCAATGGGATGACCTGCCCGGCGCGCAACGCATTTGCCGGGACCCTGCCTGGAGCGGCACCAGTGACCGAACGCTCGATGCCCTTTGCTCCGGGTTCGAACAGCGACGCGCGGCCTGGCTGGAGGAGGTTCTTGAAGATGGGCGGCGGCTCTATGCCACCGGGCAGATCGAAGCGGCGATCGAGCAATGGCGCAGGGGGCAGCATCTGGCACCCGAGCACACGGGTCTGAGCACAGCGCTCGAGCGCGCCGAGCGGGTACAGGAACGCCTGGAGAGTCTGCGCGAACGCGTCGATACGGAACCAGACCCCGAGACGGTCCGGGAAACCATTCCAGGCTCTACCCCGGAGGCCCCACCCGATCCCGACTGAATCCTGCGCAGTCCTGCCGCGGCCAAGGGCCGGTCCGGACGACAAGGAGACGGGTCCGTTCGTGGTGGGTTTGTCGAACCATGAACAGAATCGACTTGTTCACCGTTGTCCTGAAGGGGCGAGGAAGGTTGGGTGGCTGCGGATCAGCGCCAGGCGCGCCGGCGCGGCGGGCTCAATCGAGAAACGCGATAATGCGCTGGGAAAACTCGAGGCTGGATTCGGCGGCGGCCTGTTCGAGAAACGCAACCGCGGCCTGCTCATCGACGGCGGCGAGAAGCGCCAGTTCGCGCGGCCCTCCCCGGAACACCGATTTCCTGACATCTCCGGGATCCCGCACGGCCTGGCGGCGCGCGAGTTCGAGCGCAAACTCGAGACGCTGCGCGGCGGGAGCGAAGGCGAGGACCATCGCGAGGTCGCCCATCGAACGCATCCTGGACGAGAACACCTGCAACAGCTGCTGGCCCTGGTCGGGGTTCTCTCGCAAATGACGCTGGAACGTCTCGCGATCGAGCGTCATGAGTTCAGTGTCGGACACCGCGATCGCGGACGCCGAGCGGGGCTTGTCGTCGATCAGCGCAAGTTCGCCGAACAACTCGCCGCGTTTCAGATGGGCGAGCGTCAGCTCCTCACCGGAGTCCCGCCTCCGCGTGATGCGCAGCTCACCCGAGTCCACCACGAAGGCTTGCTCCCCGGCATCGCCCTCTAGAAAAACGGACTCACCGGCCCGGAACACGATGCGATCGCAGCTGTGCTCGAATAGGCTGATGACGGTTTCCGGCAGCTGCCCGCGCGCCCACACGTGGAGATCCTCTGTCATACCCGTCAGAGCGATGATGTGATCGCCGATCTCCTCATGCCAGATCTTCTCGCTGCGCTGAACGAATCCGAAACGGCGGTACATCCCAGCCGTCTCGTGGTTGACGACCGCCAACACGTGGGTCACACCGCAGCGATGCAACGCGGCCGCTGCCATGCGGAACATCGCCCGGATCACATCACGCCGGCGCCGCCAGTTCGCGCGAATCGCGAACATGCCCGCACTGCCGAACTGCAGCTGTACAGCCCCTGGCGGTCGACCATTCGCAGCCATGGCCCCTGCCAGCAACTGCGAACGGATGGGACCGAAATCATAGAGTTCGTCGACCGGCATGCCGATACCACTGTCCTTGATCAACCGGACGGTGGCGACAGGCTCATCATTCTCGTACGCCACCATGTGCGAGGTCTCGGGAAAGGCATCGAAGCGATCGACCAGCCGCTCGTCGCGCAGCGGCTTCCCGCCGAATCGCCCATCCTCAACCACGAAGACCTCATGGCGAAGCCACAAGGCGTCATCGATCTCCCTGGCGCTCTTCGCCAGCTTGATGTGGATTGGCATCTTCGTCGACTCTTCGTCGTTTGTTCCGCCGGTGCCAGTGGCGTTCGGATCGAAACGGGTGGGCCGCCGGTCGGCAAGTCCAACGCCCTTCGCCTGCGCGGCATCCGGGGAATGGTTCGACAATCTGCAAGACCTGAGGTGCGTTTCTCTGGAAAACCTCAAGCACCTTGCCGCGCCGCCAGCATGTACTGCACCATGGAGACCAGGGTCAGAACGGCTGCGAGGTACAGAAGCCACTCGCCGAGAAAAAACATGGGGATCGGCCCGACCGGCACGGCCCAGAGCAGCAGGAAGATGGAGACCATCTGGGCCGTCGTCTTCACCTTCCCAACCCAGGATACCGCCACCCGCGCCCGCTTGCCCACGCCCGCCATCCACTCGCGCAGCGCCGAGATCGCGATCTCGCGGCCGATGATGATGATCGCGGCAACCGCGATGCCGATGCCGGCCGCGGTGTCCACCACCAGCACCAGTGCCGCCGCGACGATCAGCTTGTCGGCCACCGGATCGAGAAAGGCACCGAAGCGCGAGGTCACCTCGAGGCGGCGCGCGAGATAGCCGTCGAGCCAGTCGGTGAAGCCCGCCAGCGCGAAGATCAGGGCCGCGACGATGCCGCCCCAGGGTGCCGGCAGCAGGTAGAACAGCAGCACCATCAGCGGAATCAGGGCGATGCGCGACCAGGTCAGCCAGTTGGGCAGTTTGCGTAGCATCTCAACTCTCGTGAAAACCTTCGTAGATCGCGCGGGCCAGGTTTCGGCTGATGCCGGGAACCTTGGCCAGTTCATCCACCCCCGCCCGGGTGATCCCGCGCAGCCCGCCGAAGTGGCGCAGCAGGGCCGTCCTGCGCTTTGGCCCCAGCCCAGGAATCTCCTCCAGACGCGATTCCCGGCGTGCCTTGGCACGTCTCGCCCGATGCCCGGTGATCGCAAAGCGATGGGCCTCGTCGCGGATCTGCTGGATGAGGTGCAGCGCGCTCGACTGCGCGGGCAGTATAGAAGGCCCTTCCACCCCGCTCAAC